>NZ_WRFL01000075.1:0-9748 GCF_009778815.1 Candidatus Bathycorpusculum sp. | reverse complement strand
TGGTACACCAAGAATAATCATCTGAGCAAAACCAGAAACCAAAATGATTGCAATGAGATTTTCTTCGCCAAGCACATGATATTCGCCGCCAACATTGAGATACACTGCAAAGACAAAGATCAGAACGACCAAGATTAGTGGAATTATAATACCGCCGAATATGTCTGCTAATTTAAATTTGTTGTTCTCTGACATTATTCATTCCTTAAACTTTACTCTATCACAACAGCATATTTATAAGCTTAATGCTTGTAAGGCCAACCGTCACAGACCTAACACAAAAAAAGCGACAAATACCACAATAAGAACAGCAATATGGACACACTTTAAACAATCACTCAACATTTACATCTAAATTCCCAAAAAAGCGTGAGAATAACCCACAAAGTAGCGGAAAACAAAAAGGCCTTAAACAAATCATCCCGCCAAACAATCAACACCAACAATAACAGATAAAAATGCTTGTCTACACGCTCAAACGGCTTGGAGGCTAAAAAAATAGCCGACTTTAAAAAAGAACCTCAATACCAACAGTTATGGCAAAATTTTCTATAGAACGGCCTAATCTATAACAATAAATTTCAAATACCTGCCCTCTAACATAAACGACAGGTATAGATTAACAATGGGTAACGATTACTTTACCAAGAAACTTGAACCAATCAAAGTTACCAAGCAGAAACCGATTTCTCAATTATTAAAAGAAATGAGCAACACAGCCTATCAAGGCCGCAAGCTAGGCGAAGCAGTCGATGTCTGGGAAAATATGCTAAAAGAAAAAGACCTTGTCATCGCCTTGGGCTTTGCAGGCTCCATGTCCACAGCCGGACAGTGGACCGTTATCAACTGGCTTATGGAAAATCACTTCATAGACGTGCTCATCTCAACCGGAGCAAACGTATCAGAGGACATCGTGGATGCCATGGGCTTAGGCTACTGGCAAGGCAACCACGTAGTCAACGACGAAGAACTCCTAAACGCAGACGTCAACCGCTACTACGACGTCTTTGGCAAAGAAACCGACTACCGCGAAATGGAAGACTTAGTCACCGACTACGTCATGACCTGCGACCAAAACTACCAATACACCTCAGCAGAATTCCTCCACGGCCTAGGCCAATACCTAAACAAAAAAAACATACCCGCCATAACCGCAGTCGCAGCCGCCAACGGCATCCCAGTCTTTAGCCCAGCCATGGTGGATAGCGCATACGGCGAAACTTTCCTACTTGCCAAAAACAAAGGCCACCACGTACACATCGATAGCGTCAAAGAATTCGATCAATTCGTACAAATCGGAACAAAAACCAAAGAAGTCGGCGTCATCTACGTCGGTGGCGGCGTCCCCAAAGACATCACCCAACTCATCGCCATATCCGTCTCACCCATGACAGAGGACCAAGGCGTCAAAGGCAGACAAGGCGGCCTGCGCAAATCCATCCAAGAATACTACTACCCCCACAAATACGCCATCCAAATCACCACCGACTCACCCCAATGGGGCGGACTTAGCGGTTGCACCCTAGAAGAAGCTATCAGCTGGGGCAAAATCAACAACCAAGCCGGAACCCGCGCAGTGTGCTACTGCGACGCAACCATCGCCCTACCACTCATCGCCCACGCTCTAGCCGAACGTGTACCTGAGAAACGCAAAGGCCCAGACATGAGCTGGATCTTCAAAGACATACCAAAACCATAACACCCCCTCTCTTTTATTTTTACATACCGCTATATATAAAATCAAATTTTTTACATCCTTAACTCTTCAAGAGAAAATTTTTAGAACACATTGAATCCTTCATTTAATAACGAGAAGAAAATAATACAGTATGCGAGAAAAGGGGTTAGTTGAGGGAATGTATCACACAGAGACAACTAAAAAAATACACGAAAAACTAGACAACCCACCAGATATGGGCAAAATTAAAGGCAAACTATCAAGAGAAGAAATCTATGAAGAGAATATTATAGAGATGTGTATCTATACAACAAAATCAGTCTTTTCCTAAAACTTGCAGTAAAAAGTACACTCTAATTTCTTGATAGTTCGTTTGGTTTTTAAGGGCAGATTATGTTTAGGTTGTAGGGGATGTCACTTGGAGTTTGAGGAGGAGGAACTGAATGCAACTACTTTTCAAAGTTATCTCTATCTGGTCAAAGTTGGGAAGCCTATTGGGCCAAGAGATTTGATGCGTGGAGCTAATCTTAGTAGTCCAAGTGTTGCTTATCGTAATCTCCAAAAACTAATCGACTTAGGCCTTGTTGTCAAAGATCAATATGGCAACTATGTAGTAAAAGAAAAGAAGAGCATGAAGGGCTACATATGGTTTGGGAAGACCCTTATTCCCAGCTTTGTAGTCTTTGGGCTCATCTTTATCGGCATCTTGATTTGCGAAATAGTTATTCTCATTCCGCATCTGCTTATGTCATCGCCTATTCAAGAGTCATTTTGGCTCTTGACACTACTCACAGTTGTCTCCGCAGGGATTTTTATAGTCCAGGGTTGGCGCTTTAAAAGGAAAACATGAATGCAGACCTAACTTGGATCTTGTTGGTATACCAGGCAGGTACATATCAAACTTTGTCTGGAGTATCAATCAACATTAAAACAAGCATCTAATCATTTGTAAGGTTAACAGGTGCTAAATACACCAGCTTTATTAGCCTAAAATCAAAACATGTACCAACCAAATCCCGCGGAGTCATAGTACTTGCAGATCGATTATGCGCTAAAGCAGAAAATTCTTGAAGCCAACATTACGGTTCATCGGCAAGAAGCCAAATACTACGAACGACTCCACCCCGAGGTCTACAGCAAAAAAGAACAAAAACGCATAACTGATAGACTACAAGAAGTGGATCGGGTTCTTGGAGGAGGCAAAAAATGCGCGTTGGATGTGGGCGCGGGAACGGGTAACTTGACCGGTAAGTTGTTGCAGATGGGCTACCATGTGACAGCTATGGATATTTCTGCTGAAATGGGCAACATTCTCAAAAAGAAATATGCCGCGTATTTGGGCAGTAAATTAACGGTGATTAATTCACCTGTTGAAGAGTTGGATTTTAAGCCGGGGACCTTTGATTTAATCACCAGCTACTCGGTGATGCATCATCTGCCCGACTACATCGGTGTACTTCAAACGCTTATCGGGTTGCTCAAAAAAGGCGGGGTTATCTATATTGATCATGAGGCCTCACCGGTCTACTGGACAAACAAACAAAGCATGCTAGCGGAGATAATCAAAGGGCTCTATTTGCATACTAGTCCTGTGATTAACAGTCTATACTTCCAAATGACCGGGCTGAGGGTTCCCATGATAGACTACACGCTCTCAGATTATTGGTTCAAAAAAGACCATGCCCTAAACCACAAGAACATAGAAGCAGTGTTTAAACAAGCGCATTTTAGCTACTATAAGCGCTCTGATTATTTCCAAACCACAACTTGGATCCCCAATCCCCTGTTCTTGCCATATCGTCTAGTTTGCAAGCCTGAAATGAGCTACTGGATAGCTAAAAAATAATCAGTAACAATTTTTACGGATGAATTCAGCAAGTCCTCAAAGCAGGATAATAAAAAAGAATTATTTGTGTTGGAGTGCTGTGGCGATGGCTATGGCGGCAACGACTAGGAGTATGATTGCTATTGAGTAGACCCAGTTGATGGTGGATGCGAACCATGCGCCGCCCACGGCCATTATGATGAGACCGATTGCGATGGTGCTAAAGCCGCTGCGTTCATGGCGTATGGGTTGGCCCATGCGTATAGCGCCCAGAGCAAGTAGCCATAGGCCACAGAGCACAAACGCCATCGGTGCAATTAAGGTCCAGTTAATGAGGCCTACAGCGTAGAACAGTATGGCCACTGTGACGGCAACAAGGAAGGCACCGATGGTTAGCAGGGATCGTTTGTGCTCGGTACTCATGGTGTTTGCTTCCTAGCTGATTTTTTGTCCGCATTCGGGGCAGAATTTGCTGTTCGCTGGGATGGATTTACCGCAGTTGGGACAGGTCATTGTTTGTTGGCTGGGTGGGGTGAGGTTGGTTCCACAGCTGGGACAGAATTTGCTGGTTGCGGGGACTTTTTCGCCGCATTTGGGGCAGATGACTAGAGCGGTTGCGGGTGCTGCTACGGGTGCTGCTTGGGGGGTTGCTTGTTGGTTCATGATTTGGGGGATGAGAACCATGCCTGCGCCCAGAGCGCCTGAGCCGCCGCCTTTTCCTAGGGATTCAGCTGAGCTTTTGAGGGTTTCCATGCGCAGTACGTCGCCGGCGGAGGTGTTGCCTGTTTTTAGCCAGAAGAGGCGTTCGCGGTATTCGGGGGTGGTGTCTATGCCTTCGAAGCGCAGATCGGTGAGTTCGATGCCAACGCGTTTGAAGTAGTCGATGAGTGTGTTTTTGACGATGAGAGAAGTTTCGGTTAGGCGGGTAAAAACTGATACGAGGTCGTAGTGGCTCAATTCGGTGATGATTTTTTCGTTGAGAAAGCCTCGTAGAAAGTTGTTGACGCTATCGGTTGTGTAGGCTTTTTGGCCTCCGATGACTTCGTTGACAAATAGGGTGGGGTCGGCTATTTTGAACCAGAATTGTCCATATACTTGAAGGGGGGCTAGCTCTGTTGTTTGTGCGCGGGTACCCCATTTGCCGGCAAAGATTTTGGTGCTGATGAATAGAACTGTTGCTTTGAACGGTTTGTTGCCGCCAAATCCTGCGAGTCGGGTCAGTAATCCGGTTAGTAGGGGTAGGTTTAGGGTGGTTAGGGTGTGTCGGCCGGCTTGGAATACGTCGTAGGCTTTGCCGTCACGGAAGAACACGGCTAGTTCGTATTCGCTAACGATGAGTTGGGCGCCCCAGGTTATGTCTTCGTTGGGGTAGCGCCAAACGATGTCATCGGCGCCGGCGTTTGTCCATTGAATGACTTGTGGCATTATAGTTGTACTCCTGTTATGATTTCTTTGCGTTTGTCAAACGCGTCTTCGAGTAGTTCGAATTTGTCGGTTACGAGTTGGATTTTGTCTTTGAGGTTGGTATAGTCGCCGTTTAAGAGCTGGGTTTTTAGGTTGTCGATTTGATCAGTTAGGGTGTTGACGCTGTCTATTAGTTGGGTGTCGTAGGCTGTCATGCGCTCTAGGTTGTCTTCTTTGATTTTGATTATGTCGAAAAATCCTGCGTAACCGTATGATGCGTGGTTGACTTTCTCAGTTATACGATCCATTTTGGCACTTAAGCGGTCGATGTCGGTTAGGACATCGAGGTATCGTTTATCGGCGATTCGTTGGGCAATCGCTCGGACGTTGTCTTTGCCTTTGGATAGTTTGAGGGCAAGGTGAGTTCGGATTAGTTTATCGGATTCTCGTCTGAGTTCTTTTTCTTTGTAGCCGCGAAAACCGGGAATGGCAGCTACGATACGTTCAGAGAGGCCCATTTGGCTTTTGGCTTGGGCATAAATATCTTTATTTTCGCTCGTTTCCACTTTCCTCCTATATCTTCACTTCGTTATAAAAAGTGCGGGCTTTTAAAGGTTGGCTAGAACTTGCGGTTGGGGATGTCGCCTTTTAGAACCATACCTTTTGCGCCGTCAATGATTATTTGGTAGAGGTTGACTTTGTATTCATATTTTATGAACCAGACGGGTGCGTGGAGGTATACCATTTGTTTGAGGGTTAGGGTGGTGTTGGCTTCGATGATGCGGTCTACATCTTGTTGGAGTAGGAATCGGTGGTGGGTGTCGATTTGTTGTTGGGCGGTTGTTAGGGCTTGGTCGCGTTCCATTTCGCTGTTTAGGAGTTTGGCGAAGCCTTCTATTTTGCGGAAGTCGTAGGGTACTTTGCCTTCAAGGGGGATGTCGTAGGAGCGGGTGGGGAAGTCTGAGGCTTGTCTGGCTAGTACGAGCCAGTTGTATTGTTTTTTTATGTCGCCTTCTTTGACGATGGGTGGTGCGATGCGTTCAAAGATGCCTTTATAGGTTGTTGAGGCTTCTGCTGATACGATCCAAAATGGGAGGTAGGTGAGGTTTTTTTCTATGATTTTTGATTTTTTGGCTAGATCGTTGGGTTTCATGAACCCTGAGCTCATCCAGTCGCGTATGTAGGTCTCCATTTGTTCGGGGCTGTAGCGGTTTGGGAGAACGGAGTGTTCGAAGGTGAAGGCTTTGCCGGTTTCTATGACTGTTGTAAAGCCGCAGTATTTGCAGGTGGCGACGATTTCGCCGGGTTTAAAGTCTACTGGTGCGCCGCAGTGTGAACAGCTAATGTTTTGTGCTACAGCCATGGTTTTGTTTTCACTTCGTTTGTTTTTCTCGTTTGAGAATTTCTCTGGCGACAATGATGCCTGAGGCGGAGGCTTGGATTAGGCCGCGGGTGACGCCTGCGCCGTCGCCGATGGTGAACATGTTTTGGATTTTGCTCTCAAGGGCGTGGTTTAGTTGGAGATGTGAGGAGTAGAATTTGACTTCGACGCCGTAGAGCAGGGTTTCGGGTGATGCGACGCCTGGGACGATTTTGTCGAGAGCTTGGAGCATTTCTCGGATGTCGGTTATGTAACGGTAGGGGAGTACAAAGCTGAGGTCGCCTGGGGTTGCGTTTTTGAGGGTGGGTGTGACGATGCTGTGGTTTATGCGTTCTGGGGTGCTTCGTCTGCCGTGGTTGAGGTCGCATAGGCGTTGGACCATGACGCCGCCGCTTAGCAGGTTGCTTAGGCGTGCGATGTATTTTCCGTATGCGATGGGTTCTTTGAAGGGTTCGGTGAATTGGGTACTGACAAGGATTGCAAAGTTGGTGTTGGCGGTTTTGGTTTCTGCTTGGCTACCGCCGTTGACGGTTAGGACGCCGTCGTAGGATTCGGTTGTGACTTCACCGTAGGGTGAGACGCAGAATGTGCGGACTTGATCATCAAAGGACCGGGAGAAGTAGACTAGTTTTGGTTCGTAGAGGACCTTGGTGAGTTTTTCCATAACTGAGGCGCGGAGTTCGACTCGGACGCCTATGTCGACTGGGTTGTTTACGGTTTTTAGGCCTCGGATTTGTGCTTCGGTTTGGAGCCATTCTGCGCCGCTTCTGCCGGGGGCTATTATTACGTATTTTGATAGGATTTTTTCGCCGTTAACTGTTTCTACGCCTTGGATGGTGTTGTTTTCGGCGATGAGTCCTTTTACGTCGGTTTTGGGCATGAATGTGATTTTGCTGTTGAGGTGATCACGCATGCGTTTTAGGGTTTCTAGGCAACGATCGGTGCCCATGTGGCGGACTTCTTGTTTTATAAGTTTTAGACCTGCTAGGGATACTTGGCGTTCGATTTCGTCTACCTGTTCGTTGTGGCCGCCGTAAACTTCTTTGCTGGCGCCGAATTTGAGGTAGATTTCGTCGCAGTATTTGACGAGGTCTTGTAATTCTTTGGTGGAGACGTACTGGTTTAGCCAGCCGCCGACTTCGGTTGATAGGGTGAGTTTGCCGTCGCTGTAGGCGCCTGCGCCGCCCCAGCCTGAGAGGACTGCGCATGGTTCGCAGTGGACGCATTCAAAGCCTCGTTTTGAGGGGCATTTGCGTTTGTCTATATCTGTGCCTCTGTCGATGACAAGAACGTTGAGATTTGTGTGTTCGGTTAGTTCTAATGCTGAGAAGATGCCTGCGGGGCCTGCGCCCACGATGATTACGTCATATTTCAAAGGATAATTCTCCCTCTGGGACCCAAAAGTAGATACAACAGGTGACATATAACTGTTAGCTGATCTTGGCGTGGATTAACTGATCCACAGCTGGGGTAAGGTATATCTGTTTTTGCGATATGTCTTGCATAAACATTTTATATCTAAACCGTATATCAGGACAGGAGAGTTATGACAAAAGATAAAGACGTCGAAGGCATAGACGGACTCATAAGCGACTTCAACCGCTTCTACATACTAACAATACTCTATCAAAGCCCCGCCCACGGCTACAGGATCATAAACCAATTCAAAACCCAAGTCAAAAAAGAAATCAGCCCAAGCCTAGTCTATCCCTTCCTCCAAAACCTCGAAGAACAAGGCTACGTCAAACACACCGCCAAAATGGTAGGCGAAAAAAGACGCAAAAACTTTGAACTCACCGAAACAGGCAGAGAACTATGCAACAACCTCTTCAAACGCTTCACAGAACTAGTCTCAAGCGCCTTTGAAACCAGCCTCCAAACATGCACACACTGCAACACCAAAATCTACAAACCCACCCACCAAGAAACCATCAACAACACAGAAAAAACATTCTGCTGCACACACTGCGCCCAAGCATACAAAAAACAACAACAAAACAACCAACAACATAAATCACACTCAACAACACCTACCGACTAAAACAACACACCCAAAACCAATTATACCCATAGATAACAATAACAACAACAAATACTAAGAAAAGAAAAGTAAAAAGTAGCCTAAGCTCTGTACTAATCTTTGATAGCTTCAATAAAGCTCATAACATTCCAGAGCTTAACCCTTGTGTAGGGCGGCATGTTAGGATCTTGAAGAATCTCATCCAACAAGGCAACAGCATTTGAAGCCTTAACAGCCGGCGTATACTCGCTACTTTGTAAGGCATTCATAGCATCTTTGGCACTTCGACGTATATTACGCGGCGTTGTACTATCTTCAGAAACCTCACCAAGCACCATCAACGCCTGTTTAATCTTTGCTTCATATTCTTCTGTTTTCTTCTTACGCACCATAAAAGGGTCCTCCCCGTTTAACTGCATCTGGCAGTAATCAAGCTATATATGTATTTATACGTATTTACCTTTGGGGTTTAACATGCAACAAGACAAAGAAGACAACCCAATCAAGCGCATGGCAGAACTATTACGCCAGGGCACCACCCTAACCGATCTCTCCTGCCCCGCCTGCGCATCACCACTCTTTCGACTAAAAGACAACACACTCTGGTGTGCAAAAGACGAAAAAAAAGTAATCATAGTCAAAGAAGGCCAAGAACCACCCAAACAAACCACACCACCATCAACACAAAACAACAATACCTATGACAAACTCGAAACCGTCCTGATGACCAAAATCAGTGACATACAAAACAAAATCGAAACAACCCAAGACATAGACGAACTACAAAAACTCACCACAGCACTAAACGAACTACTAAACAGCGTTGAAAAAATCAAAAAAATGAAGGCATAAACACCACTTGACACTTGGTTTCTACAACAATTTCCCCCCAAACCTTCACCACACCCAAAACTACCTCACCACAACTACAAACCGACAACTCCAACAGCAACTGATCCAACTCTTTAGCAAAACAAACAATAAACAATTTAATTTCGAAGAAGTTACCATTCCCACAATACCAAACGGGGTGGTTATTTTTGAGATTGGATTAGCAGAAACAGATGGATTTACCTATCTCAATGAAGAGCAAACAAAAAAAGCGCTTCAATACATCTCAAAGACTCAGGTACAGATGCTTGATTTCTTCTGCGCAATACGTTACTATAAAAACAACGGTGAAAAACAGCAAGCACTAAAATTTGACTACTATATGTTGCGAGCAATATTTGGGAAAAACACACTGGAACTACAAATCCACCATGAAAGAGGTCCCCGTTATCTCTCACCGCAAGATTTAACAAATTTTTTTATAAATTGTCTTGTCCCAAAATAATTTCCCACCCGAGTTATCTTACGACACACTACCTCACCACCCAAACTCTGCAAAACACCTTTCCAAAAATACCGCACCCACCCAACTAAAAACATGGTCAAAAT
>NZ_WRFL01000074.1:0-9875 GCF_009778815.1 Candidatus Bathycorpusculum sp. | reverse complement strand
AGGTGTTTAAAATTTTGGCAAACAAGTATCGCAATAGACGTAAACGTTTCGAAATACGAGCAGCCCTAATCTGCGGTCTAATCAACCATGAAAACCAAAACTAAATCCCGAGGAGGTCTATTATAATGTTAGGTATAAGGGGCATTATGGAACCTCTGAGGCTGATGATGCATGGCAAGAAATATTTCCCCGCTCAGATATCGGTGGTGATGTACGCGGCGGATTTCCCGCGCAGTCCGGTTCTGAATACACAACACTATCCTTTATTTTAGGTGAACCACTACCCGATTACATAGGAAGTACAATTGGAGGTAGTGGGGGATTATTAGCTGGGGTAAATTATTTTTATGGTATGGTGATTGATATCCAAGTAGAGGCAACGGCTGTTACCGTCAAGGAGGAATGGCATTCTTTTTTTGCGACTACTTTTTACTATCGCTTTGTAGATGAGCTGAGTGGTTGGAGTGGTACAAAAACTGTGTCTATACCTGAATACAAATATGAAGCCTCCAATCAATCTGAACCAACACCCAACCCAACCTATACCTCAGATCAGCCATCACAAACAGAACAACCACCACAAACTGAGATGATAGTAGCAGGGTTTAGTTTGCTTGAGTTTAGTTTGGTGATTATTCTATGCACTACTTTGCCGGTGTTGGTTATTGTGCTTATTTATACAAGAAAAACTTCAAGACACAAACAGACTACACAAACACAAACATAGTAGCAGAGTTATAGCATCCAAAGCCTACCCTGAACCCTTAGAGATGCCTGCGGGTGGATAAAAATGTCCACTTTCATGTCATCGTTACTCATGTGTTGTCTTCAAATCTACTATAAATTTATCCAAATTCACCGTTGAGGTGCCATCTGTATTTTTTAGTAACTGTTTTGCTGGCGGATTCTCCAAATAAAAGGGTATGCGGTCCCTAAATCGGTCCTCAAAAGTTGGTTCAAGTGGATTTTGATAGAAGACCCCAATAGGTATGTGTTCACCCCATTCATACGCTTTCTCAATGCCTGCCAGTTTCTTTTTAAAATTTTCGTCCTCATCATGGACAACTGGATCAAACCCGCTGTTTTGAAGTTTGTAGAGCCGACTCTGTGCTCTGCCCTGAGCATCTTTGCGATCCTCACCCGCATACCACTCCTTGGTGTTAATGTTATTGTAGACTGGGCAAGGTTGCAATATCTCAACGAGTGCTAAACCCCTATGTTCCATGGCTTTTTTTATGGTGCCTTTTAGATGTTCTAAATCAAAGGCATACGAGCGCGCCGCAAAAGTGTAACCTGCCGCAATTGCTAATGAAATAGCTACCAGACGCTCATTGATGTTGGGTTGTGCCAGAGCTTTTGTCTTCAACCCCAACTTGAGGGTAGGTGAAGCCTGACCTTTGGTTAGACCATACACCCCATTATTGTGCAAAAGATACACCATATCGATATTTCGTCGTCCAGCATTGACAAAATGTCCCGCACCAATACCCAATCCATCCCCATCACCCCCAACTCCAATGACTTTCAGCGCAGGATTTGCCATCTTTATACCCATCACAAAGGGTAACAATCTGCCATGAAGTGTATGTACACCATTGGCTTTGACAAAGTGGGGCAGTTTAGCGGCATTACCCACTCCCGAGACTATGACTAGCTGGTGAGGTTCTATTGATAATTCGGATAGTGCCATCTGTAAAGCTGATACGATACCATGATTTCCACAACCCGGACACCAATCCACATAGACCCCTGACTTATACTCAGATGGTTTATGCGCCAAGCATCAACACCTGCCGTTGGGGCGCTCTATCTTCTAAAACTGCTAATATGGCTCCATAGACCTCCGTTGTCATCATGGGCCGACCTGTATATTTGAGGATGTAGTGGCTGGGTTGGATTTGGGTTTGCTCCGCAATTATGCCGCCTAGCTGTGCCATATGGTTGTTTTCAATGTCTATAATGCGTTTTTTATCTGACAAGATCTGTTTTATATAAGCAGAGGGAAACGGATGAATCATCCTTATTTGCAGATAACCCAAACTTTTGTTTTCTTCTCTTAGCTGATTGAGCGATTCTATGATAGCACCCTTAGTCGAACCCCAGCTCACAACAATGTTTTCAGCGTCTTTGTCTCCAAAGAATTTTGCTCTAAACTCCATCGGCACTTCTCTGTTAACAACTTCGAGTTTGCCTATGCGCTTATCCATCATTTTGCGTCTATTGAGCGGTTCCTCGTTTATGTTGCCCCGCTCATTGTGCTCATCTCCGCTATACCACTGAATGGCATTTTTGGTTCCAAGAAACGCCCGCGGCGAAATCCCATTTTCACTAAATTCAAACCGTTTGTAGTCTTTGTCTTCCAGTTCTTTTTTGCCTACAATTAAGCCTCGATCAATTTTTACTTTAGAATAATCAAAGGTCGCATAGGTTTGTGACGAGTTTGCCATACCCTTATCAATCAAATGGATTGTGGGCATTTGATATTTTTCTGCCAAGTTGAAAACCTCTGCGGCATCAAAGAAGCACTCCTCAATGTCACCTGACGCGACGATTATGCGTGCAAATTCGCCATGAGCGGCATGTATTGCAAAGCGTAGATCTTGCTGGCTGTGGCGTGTGGGTTGTCCTGTTGAGGGTCCACCTCGCTGATAATAGGTAATAACTAGGGGTACTTCGTTGTTGCCTGCCCAGCCCAATCCTTCAACCATCAGTGAAAATCCTGGTCCAGAGGTGCTTGTTGCGGCTCTTGCACCCGCTAGACATGCACCTGAGGCTGAGTTTACTGCGGCAATTTCATCTTCGGTCTGTAGCACGATAACTGCTTCTTGATTTCCTGTTTTGGTTTTGAGGATTTCATGGGCTTCTATGTATTCGCTCTCATCAGCCGCAGGTGTGATGGGATAGTATGTTTGCATTCTGCATCCGCCCAACACTTTGCCCATAGCAACTGCTTGGTTTCCAGTCAAAAAAATCCGTTGTTCATTTATGGGGTGTCGTTCCAGTTTGTACTTGAAACCTTTTACATCAAAAGTATTCTCGGTATAATCATATGCATGATTTAGAGCTGTTAGGTTCATGTCAACGATTTTTTCATGGAAGGTGGCCTTTATTGCGTTTTCCACAAGTTTGCGATCATACTTTAGTAGCGCAAAAGATACACCGATAGTTAAGACATTGATCATCTTGGAAAGTGTGCCTAGATTTTCTATACCTGTTTTTTTTCCGATTTCTTTGAGCAGTTCCATGTATGATATCGCATAAACCTGTATTCTTCTTTGTTTGGCATAATTGAGATAATCGCTAATAGTTTCGCCTACACCATTCTCTTTTTGAAAATCTCGAATTTGATTTTTGTATTCCTCACTAAATGTTTTGATATCTTGTAGGGTGTTAACTGAGAGGTCGCGTGAATCTACGATTAAGCCGCCTTCATTCACGATTTCACTAACATGACGCACCACAGTTTCAGCATCAAAGGCTGCCAGTAAATCCACATCTGCAATATTTGCCTCTATGGGCTGTTTACTGAGCCGTTGATGAAAGTAGCTATGCATTGTTTTGATGTTGGAGTGGTATTCTCGTCTGCCAAAAACATAGTTGCCTCCATATCCACAGGCTTTGCCAAATATGGCGGATGCTGTATCAACCCCGCTTCCCTGCGGTCCACCCGCCATCCAGTTTATACTATCAATTACCATTTGCTTTCCTCTGAACCTATTTTGTGGCTAAAGCGCAGAATCTGTATACTCTACAAGGGGGTATTTCGTATTGATCTGGCACTGCGTTTTATTTGTCAAAAGTTCCATAGTTGAGTTTGCTGGATGCGCCGCGGAAAATTGTTGCATATACCCGCTTCGCCTCTGCCATATACTTTAGTGGACTCTATAGAATTTAATGTTTCGGAAAAAACAGTTTGCAGTGATGTTTTATTTTGTATTCAATCTCTTACCAACGTTAATATGGTGAATGACCAATTAATCGGATATGCCAGTTATGGTAGTTGTTGGTGGAGGTGTTATTTGCGCTTGTTTGATTGTTGCTGTGTCCGTTTGTTCTTGACCATGGTGAATTGGTGTTTGTTGTGTTAAGTTGGGGATGGTTCTTCGGTTTCTGATGTTTGTTGTTTTTTTATTTCTGCTATTTTTTGGTTTACTTCGTTTAATCTTTGTCGCATTGTTATGATTGATTTTGTGAAATGTTTTCTTTGGGTTTCTAGGGTTTGGAGGGTTTCGTTGTTTTTGTTTCTGTCATCGAGAAAGGCATTTAGTGGTGAGGGTATGTTGGGTGGGGGTGTAGCTGTTTCAATGTTTAGAACGTCGCGTGCGAATTCGGTGAAGAGGTTGCTCATGTTGGTAAAGATTTCGGATTGTTTTATGATGGCTTGTTTGAGGATGATTTCGCCTGAGGGGGTTATTTTGTAGATTTTGAGTTGTCGGTTTTTTTGTGTGTGCCAGTCTCCTTTGATGTATCCGCTTTTTTCGAGGTCGCGCAGGATGGGGTAGACGCCTCCTGGGGTGGGTGCCCAGAAGCCTTTGGTGCGGTTTTCGATTTCTTTCATGATTTCGTAGCCGTGGCTGGGTTTTTTGTTAAGGAGTATGATAATGCCCATGCGTATGTAGCCTGTTTGGGCTACTTTGATCCAGTTTTGTGTGTCTTCGTTTTGGGGTTCGGGTTTCAACTTCGGTTCGGTTTATATAGTATTGGTAGGCAACTTTTATATTTTGCCACAATATATTGCTGTCGATAATATTCAAAAGGGGGTAATCCCATGGATAATGGCAACATAATTGAAGTTAAGAATTTGACAAAGACATTTGGAAAATTTACTGCAGTAGATGACATATCCTTTAGTGTAAAAAAGGGTGAAATCTTTGGTCTTCTGGGCCCAAACGGCGCAGGAAAAAGCACAACTCTTCGCATGTTAAGTACACTATCACAACCCACCAAGGGAACCGCAACCATCGGCGGTTATGATACCGTAAAAAATGACATGCAGGTCCGCAAACTCATAGGCATAGTCAGCGAAAAAATGATAATCTACAACCGCCTAACCGCCAAAGAAAACCTCTACTTCTTTGGCAATCTCTTCAACATACCCAAAGACACACTAAACAAACGCATCGACGAACTGCTCGAACTTGTCAAATTAACTAAATTTAAAAACGCTCAAGTCGGCACCTTCTCAACAGGCATGCGCCAACGAATGAACGTAATCCGCGCGCTTCTAAACATGCCCCAAGTACTCTACCTAGATGAGCCTACCCTAGGTTTGGATCCTCAATCCTCTGTTGAAATCCGCGAATTCATAAAAAAACTCAACCAAGAACAGGGCACAACCGTAGTTCTAACCACACACATGATGGTTGATGCAGATCTGCTTTGCGACCGCATAGCCATTGTTGACCATGGAAAAATCATCGCCCTAGACACATCCACAAACCTCAAAAAAATCATCTCTGGAGCAGACACCATGATAATAAACCTTGAAATAGCCAACCTAACCCCCGATATACTAAGCGCCATAAAAGCCCTAGACTGCATAGACGCAGTTACACAAGAAACAGCTGCCCAACTACGCATTATCGTCCATGGCGAAGACGCCTTTGACACAATAGTAGATCTCGTACGCAAACGCGGCGGCAAAATAACCTCCATGTCTAACCTACAACCAACCCTCGAAGACGTGTTCCTCCACATAACCGGACACGACGTCCGCGACACCGTAGCAGAAAAAATTTCAACAGAACGTCGGCGATTTGGTGCACCACAAGCACGGGTGAGATAACATGACCGCACAAACAATCATAAAACACAGCCTTCGCATCGCCTGGAAAGACCTCATGGAACTATTCCGTAACCGAATGGGCCTAGTACTACTCATTGTGATGCCCCTGTTCATGATGGTTATGGTCGGCTTCATCTATCCCTCCGGCGGCGCAAGCCTAAACAACATGCCCATCGCCATGGTTAACGAAGACGCCGGCTTTAACGGCTCATATCTGCCAAGCCAAACCTTCTTCACCACCCTGCAGAGCATAAACGATCAAACAGGCATGATGACCCTAACTACTGCTTCAAGCTTAGAAGAAGTCACCGACTTGGTCCAACGAGGAGAACTCAGCGGAGGCATTGTAATCCCCAGTAACTTTAGCCAATCCATCCTAAGCGGCGAGCAGGGAACCATAATCATCGTAACAGACCAATCAAACCCACAAATATCAGCCACCATCAACGCTGTTCTCTCAGGCGTATTTGACGGCATGTCCACCGCAATGGCCCAACAAAACGTACTCCTGATGAACCCCACCCTAAACCAAACCACAGCCCTAGCAGTCGTAAAACCCCTAACAGTGCAATCTCAGGGAGTAGTTCCAGGCAATCCGAGCTACTTTGACTTCATCGCACCAGGCCTTATGGCTATGACCGTTATGATGAGCGTCATGACCGGCTTACCAGTCGCAATTTCCCATGAAAAAGAACTCGGCACCATGGACGGCATGATGGTCGCACCTGTTAACCGACTCTCTATCCTGCTGGGAAAAACCCTAGCACAGACCCTGCGAGGCCTAATACAGGGCGCCATTATACTGGCACTAGCAATTGGCATATTTGGAGTCGCCATACAAGGTAACATACTCCTAGTGTTTGCCTTGCTGTTACTGGGCGTATTTAGCTTCGTTGGTTTAGGCATAGTCATAACCTCATTCACCAAAGATCAAGAAACCGCACAAATGCTCATGATGACCCTAATGTTCCCAATGATGTTCCTTAGCGGAGTATTCTTCCCCATACAACAAATGCCCGGATTCATGCAAGCCATCAGCCACTTCCTACCGCTGACATACGCTGCCGATGCACTACGCAAAGTCATGGTCCTAGGCGCCGGTGTATCTCAAATATCCACTGAACTCTTAATCCTCACAGGATTTGGCGTAGTCATGATAGCCATAGCACTTCCAGTCTTCCGAAAAATGATGACCCGATAGGAGACAGCAAAATGAGTACTCTCTGCTCAAGGTGCCCTTTTTTTCAACTGGCACCCCTGCTAAGGCGCAGAAACGCCCGCAAACGATGCCGCCTCGAACCCCAACGACAACTCCGCATCTACAAATGCAAAGACTTCCCAGAAAAAAAACAACACGAATAACCGCATTTCTTATGCGGTATCATCTATTTTTAAAATCAGCATCAAAAGCGCCAAAATAACTAGCTTATTTATACCCAATTCCGGATTTACTGATATTTGCTATGGGTTATAATGAAATACTGACACCCTGTTGCCTTCCTGCTTTCACCATCATATTAATGCGCTTAAATCAAAGTCAATATCTTACGGTTACTCTCTCCGCAATCCATTTAACTCTCAAAACGACTTCTAACTTAAATGTCCAACTCAGATGTGCCCTCTCAAAAAACTAGGTCTTCTACTAAACGGATTCTAAAAATAACGCTTCAAGTAGTTGCTATAGTTGCGATTGTGGCGGTTTTGCTTTGGTATATTGGCACAACCGTTCCAACAGATTTTAAACCTGATGAACCCACAATCATACGCGGCATAGATTTCCTCTTTATCACCATTCTTGAAATGAATGTATCCTACTTTCTTTTGGCATTTTTAATGTACTTTGGAATCAATGTATTCTTTACAATACGGCTAAGACGCGTCCTAGCCAAAGACGGTGTAAAAACCACCTTTGGAAAAAGTCTTCTTGCACAGTACGCAGGAATGCTCACAAGTGACTTCACCCCCGGACGCGCAGGTTACATCCTGACCCCTGTTTACCTCAGAGACCAAAATGTCCCCGCCTCAAAAGGGCTCTCAAGCATTCTAGGCATCCAAACCATCGAGTTCCTTGTCAAAGTGGCTGGCGGTATAGGTGCAGTGACTTTTCTAATGTACACAGTTCCAACGGCAACATGGACTGAAATGTTTCCACAAGACATAGCGGGGGTAAACATCGGCATCATTATAGCCGGGTTGGGTATAGGCTTGATGTTTCTGGGAGCAATTGTGTTGGCTGCATTTACATGGTCAAAGCGAGCTATTGCAATATTTGACCGCATCGCAAACTGGCGATTCATAAAAAGATTCGCTGGTGGCTTAATGGGCAAACTAGAAGAATACAAAGAAAGCGCACACAGCACACAACGTGCCATACCAGAAATCTTTGCGCTAACGATGGTATGCTGGGTACTCAAAGGGTTTGAATGGTACTTCTTAGGCTTAGCTCTAGGCATTACAACTGTATCTCCGATAGCTTTCTTCTTAATTCACCCCTTAGTAACCGCTTTGGCGTTTATTCCAATCCTTCCAGCTGGAATTGGTGTGCAGGAATTCGGAATTATCGGCATACTTGGTTTGCTTGGTGTTCCCTTAGAAATAGCGGCTGTATTTGCAATCATCGCCCGTTTAATGCTAATATTCCAAGACCTCATAGGCGTACCTCAAATCGTCAAATCAACAAGCCTGATATTCTCACGCAAAACACCCCAAGAACCCTCCTCTCCTGTTCCGTCTGCACCCGTGTAGTCGTACCCTAACTGCTCAGTCTGTTTATTTCACGTGCCTGCCTGTAGTTGTGTCGGTAAACTGGCAGTGTATCTGTTCAATAGTTACTCGCTTGGTTTCTAAACTATAACGTCTTTATAGTTGATTTTCTAATACCCTCATTAGAATCTGGTGAATAGTGTGGCATCGTTTACGCTTATACTTTATGAAGCTCCCTATAGCAAAGATCGTGCTCTAACGGCGCTTAGATTTGCCACTACCTGCGATTTAGAAGGCCATAGCGTCCGTATTTGGCTTTTTGAAAATGGTGTTTATCTTGCCAAGAAAGGGCAAAAACCTGCTCAGGGTTTAGTTAACTATGGGCAGATGCTCCAAGATCTTCTCAAAGGCGGTATTGAAGTTAAGGCTTGTGTGGTTTGTGCAGAAGCGCGCGGCTTATCTGAGACTGAACTGATTGAGGGTGTAAAGCTGGCGACAGTGCATGATTTGGTTGAGTGGACGGTTAATAGTGACAAAGTTATACCCTTTTAGTGCTTGTGAATTGGTTGAGTGTTGAAAAGCTTGATGTGAGGGGTAAGATGTGTCCTCTTCCGGTTGCTTTTACTAAGCGTAAGCTCGATAGTATGATTTCTGATCAGTTGCTTGAAGTTACAGGTGAGGGTGAACTCGAGTTTGATAATGTGCAGCGGTGGGTAAAAAATCAAGGGCACCAAGTTGTTCAAGCACAAAAAACTGATGGTGAGTTCAAGATATTAATAAAAAAATGTTGATGTGTCAGTTTAGCCTTTTTAGCTTTTAAAGGTTGCAATGAATCCGCGGGTTACATCTTTGATTGATTGAATTAGGGGGTAGCGGATTGTTTCGGGTGAGAGATTTGCAAGGCGGTCTACTCGGAAATAGATGGGCGGATGCGGATCCATTCCTATCCATTCTTGAATACGATAGGAGGGGGTTCTCTCATAGAGTAGTCTTTGGAATCCGATTTTTTCAAGGGATTCGGCTAGAATTTTGGGGTTACCTACTACCATGGCCGAGATTAAGTCTGCTCGGGCTTCGAAGAATTTGGCTATGAAGAAAATCACGACCATAATTATCCAAAAGTATGCGAAAAATAAAAGCGATGTAAAAATTAGTGGGAACAGGGGTAGCAGTACATAGAAGCGGAAGAGAAACTCGGCAGAAACTAATCCGTAGAGTATGAGCGGGTCTCGACCCCTAAGGTGCCCAAACTCATGTCCCAAAACTCCCAATAGCTTAGGTATTGAGTAAGGATATGTGTGTTTATGTAGTTTTATGGATTTTCGGTTTGGTTGGCTGTTTGTAAATCTTGTTTAGGTAAGTCAATGGTGACTTTTTTGCACTTTTT
>NZ_WRFL01000073.1:0-10331 GCF_009778815.1 Candidatus Bathycorpusculum sp. | reverse complement strand
GTCGGTTTGGGCGGCAGATCGAAATGGTTCGGGTAAGCAGATAGATTGGCATTTTACCACAAAACAAGCAAGAGGTAAACTAAAACATCTATATCCTAACTTATAATGCGGTCAAAGCACTATACTGTTGATACGAATACATAGTTTTGAACATCACTCAACCGCCTTGAACAGAAAAAAGCCACGATACTCTAGTTAAATTTATCAAGTTCTAGCGTAGATATTTGTGGTAAGGGAATAGTTATGCATAAACGTATAAATCCTCGAGAGCAGAAACGCATGATGCAACGCATGGGCATGAATATGGACAGCGTGTCTGATGTGGAGCAGGTTATCATCCGAACAGCCGACAAGGATATAGTTATCGATGAGCCAGAAGTTGCGATTCTTCAGGTTCAGGGTCAAAAAATGTATCAGGTTATCGGCGGTCAAGTTAGTGAGCAGGCGCCCTCAGCTCGAGGCACAACAGCACCGACCAAACCCATGTTTAGCGAGGAAGATGTGCAACTCGTAGCGGATCAAACCGGCAAGAGTCTTGACAAAGCACGGGAAGCACTCAAAGAAGCCGATGGCGATTTAGCCAAAGCAATTCTACTTCTCTCTTAATTCTTTCTGGAAAAAGGATTTTAAGTTAAAAGAAAAATATAACGGTGTATTACTACACCACATATCTTTTGGAGAACAACGAAGGCACTATATGGTTACCATTGTTTCCATGGTAGTTTATCCATATATTCGTTGAGACTGATGATGCTGTCGTCGTTATTGTCTTTTTGCTTAAGTACTTTAACCAGTGCTTCTGCTAGTTGTAGATTTGTAATAACGGGGACGTTGAATTCTACTGCTTGACGGCGGATAGTGTAACCATCGGTTATGATGTCGGTTAGATTTGAGCAGTGGTTTGCAATTGGTACGTTTATGACTAGATCGATTTTACGTTCTTGGAGATAATCGAGAATGTTTGGGGTAACTTCGGGGTCTCTAACTTTGTGCAACACTGTAGTGGTTACATCATTTTTGTTGAGAACTTTGGCGGTGTTAGCGGTTGCATAAATTCTGAAGCCCATGTCAAGAAGAGATTTTGCGATGGGAACTACGCGTGTTTTGCGTTCTTCATCACCACCTACGCTGATAAGTACAGATCCACCTTTGGGGGGAACCATAAACTCGGCGGATTGAAGGGCCTTAAAGAAAGCATCGGAAAAGTTTTCGCCTATACATGCCACTTCGCCGGTGCTTAGCATTTCAACGCCCAATACTGGGTCAGCACCACTGAGACGCATAAAACTAAACTGTGGCACTTTAACGCCTACGTGAGGTGCGGTTTGCATAGGGGAGAGTTTGAGGTTAATTTTTTTGCCCAACATGGCCATGGTAGCAAGTTCGATAAGGTTTATGCCACGAGTTTTGCTTACAAATGGCATGGAACGACTGGCTCGAAGGTTGCATTCGATGACGTTAACAACATCGTCTTTGACTAGGTATTGGATGTTGTAGGGTCCATGGATGTTAAGTGCTTTAACGATGCGTATGGTTGCGTCTTCGATGTCTTTTTGTACTTCAGGTTTTAGTGCTTGGGGGGGTATAGTCATGGTTGCATCGCCGCTGTGTACACCGGCGTTTTCGACGTGTTCCATGATGGCGCCGATGAAAACATTTTCGCCGTCTGAGACGCCGTCAACTTCGACTTCTTTAGCGCGGTTGATAAATTTGCTAATGACCACGGGGTGGTCACGGGATACTTTGGCGGCTAATTTAAGAAAGTTCTCCAGGGACTCTTCGTTGTGGGCAACACGCATAGCTGAGCCGGATAGCACATAGCTTGGGCGTACCAATACTGGATAACCGATTTTTGTTGCGAATTGTTTGGCTTCCTGGATGCTTTGGAGCTTACTCCAGCTGGGCTGGTGGATACCGAGTTGATCAAGCAAAGCACTGAATTTACTTCGATCCTCAGCTACGTCAACGTCTTGTGCTGAGGTCCCAAGTAGTTTAACGCCTGCTTCTGAAAGAGGCAGAGAGAGGTTATTGGGAATTTGTCCACCGACACTTGTGATGATGCCTAGAGGGTTTTCTTTTTCGTAGATGTCAAGGATGCGTTCAGTTGTGAGTTCTTCAAAGTAGAGTTTGTCTGATACGTCGTAGTCAGTGCTGACGGTTTCGGGGTTATAGTTGACCATGATAGCTTCTTGGATGCCATTCTTTTTGAGGGCCCAAACGGTGTTTACTCCGCACCAGTCAAATTCGACGCTACTTCCGATGCGAAAGACTCCAGCACCTAAAACTATAACCTTCTTTGGGGTTTGGGTGAATTCTATGTCATCTTGATCTCCGCCGTAGGTGAGGTAGAGATAGTTAGTTTTGGCTGGCCACTCTGCAGCTAGGGTATCGATCTGTTTTACAACTGGGGTGATGCCGGCATTTTTACGATAAGTGCGGATGGTTGTTTCGTCAGTTTTTTGGCATATTGCGATCTGTTGGTCGCTAAAGCCGATGCGTTTGGCTTCGCGGATGATTTCTGTGGCATGTGTTTCGTTTAGGTTGAGGTTTTTGAGTTGGGTTTCCATATTGATGATGTTTTGGATTTTGTGAATAAAGAAGGGATCTATACCGCTTATGCGATAGATCTCCATGACGGGTATGCCGATTTTTAGGGCTTTAACTAGTTTGTAGAGACGCTCATCGGTTGGGTTGGCGACTTCGTTGCGCAGGTGGGCTTCTGTTTCGGTCTCTTCGTCTTCGGGGTTGCAGACTAACCCGATTTTTCCGGTGTCTAGCATGCGGACGGCTTTTTGGAGGGCTTCTTCAAAGCATCTGCCGATGGCCATGACTTCGCCGACGCTACGCATTTGTGGTCCGACATGGCGGTCGGCGTTTTTGAATTTTTGGAGGTCCCATCTTGGGATTTTGATGGTGATGTAGTCAAGGGCTGGTTCGAAGCAGGCGGTTGTGACTTCAGTGACTTTGTTGATTAATTCGGAGAGGTTGTAGCCTATGGTGAGTTTGGTGGCTATGTATGCGAGTGGATAACCGGTAACTTTGCTGGCAAGGGCGCTGCTACGAGACATGCGGCTGTTGACTTCTATGACGCGGCATTCTTCGGATTTGGTGTTTAGGGCCCATTGTATGTTGCATTCGCCCACGATGCCTAGGGCGCGAATAGCTGTTATGGATATGGATCGGATGGTGTGGTATTCTCGATTAGTCATGGTTTGGGAGGGTGATACAACGATGCTGTCGCCGGTGTGGATGCCCATGGGGTCAAAGTTTTCCATGTTGCAAACGGTTAGACAGTTGTCGGCATAGTCACGCATGACTTCGTATTCGACTTCTTTCCAGTGGCCAACGTATTCTTCTATGAGAACTTGGTTTATGCGACTTTGTGCGATGCCTATGGTGGCAATTTCTTTGAGTTCTTTTTGGTTATGGGCAACGCCTGCGCCTTTGCCGCCCAGGGTGTATGCGACGCGGATCATAACAGGGTAACCGATTTCATCGGCTATATCTAGAGCCTGTTTGACACTGGTGGCGGCTTGGCTTTTGAGGTAGGGTACGCCGGCTTTTTGCATGGCTTGGCGGAATCTTTCGCGGTCGCCGGTGTCTTCGATTGCTTTGACAGGTGTGCCTAAGACTTTGACGTTGTATTTTTGGAGAATGCCGCTTTTTTCAAGTTCTAAGCCACAGTTAAGGGCGGTTTGGCCGCCAAAGCCTAGGAGGATGCCGTCTGGGCGTTCTTTTGCAATGACTTTTTCGACGTAGTGGGGTGTGACGGGGAGGAGATAGACATTGCCACTTAGGCGGGGGTCGGTTTGGATGGTGGCAATGTTGGGATTTATGAGGACAGTTTGGATACCTTCTTCTTGCAGGGCTTTTATGCATTGGCTACCGCTGTAATCGAATTCTGCGGCTTCGCCGATTTTGATAGCGCCGCTACCTAGGACCATAACTTTTTTTATCCAGTCGAACTTTGGCATTTAGGGTTTCTCCAGAGTTTTTGCGAATTTATCAAATAAAAATTCAGTTTCATAGGGACCTGGTGAGGCTTCGGGGTGCCACTGTACTGCAGATACGGGTTTGGTTTTGTGGCATATGCCCTCGATGGTTTTGTCGTTTGGGTTGATAAACCAGGGTTCGAGGGGTGTGTTTTTGAGTGAGCCGGGGTTTATGGCATAGCCGTGGTTTTGGGTGGTGATGTAGCATCGACTGTTGGTTTGGTCGCGTACAGGTTGGTTTTGGGCACGGTGGCCGAATTTGAGTTTGTAGGTATCAGCACCTAGAGCCAAGCCTAGGATTTGTGCACCAAGACAGATACCCATAATGGGAGTTTTTTCGCTGAGTTCTTCAACTGTTTTGATGGTTTGGGTGCATTTTTTGGGGTCGCCTGGACCGTTGCTTATGAATACGCCATCAGGGTTGTAGCTTAAGATTTGTTCTGCTGGGGTATCATAGGGAACACGTACTACGGTTATGCCGCGGTTGAGTAGACATCTTATGATGCTGTATTTGACTCCACAGTCGATAAGTACCACGGTTTTTGTACCCTCAACAGAGTAGGTAATGGGTTCTTTGACTGAAACCTCTTTGACGAGGTTTGTTAGGTTGGGGTCAGTTATGTTTTGGTTGTTTATTTTAAAGTTGTCTAGGTCAGGTTCTTCGCCTGGTTCAAACACCTGTACAATACCCAGCATTACCCCGTGGTTGCGTAGTTTTTTGGTGAGGCGTCTTGTATCTATGCCATAGATACCCGGTACACCCTCGTCTGCGAGCCATTTATCAAGGGTGCGGGTGGATGCCCAGTGGAAGGGTTCTTGGCAGAGTTCATGAATGACCACACCTTGGGTTTGAATGCGATCAGATTCGAAATAGAGTGGCAATCCCATATCGATTTTTTTGTCAGGAACACCATAGTTGCCGACCATGGGATATGTAAAAGTTAAGATTTGCCCCTTATAGGACGGATCCGTTAAAGCTTCAGGGTACCCTACCATCTGGGTAGAGAAAACCACTTCGCCTGAGGCTTTTGTTGTTGAACCAAATCCTTTCCCGGTGAATAACGTACCGTCTTCGAGAAGCAGAACCGCTTTTTTATTTTTTATATTGTTGTTGAGCGTACTATATTGAGGAACCAAAGCCCTATTTCACCATTCAGTTTAAATTTTTAAGTCTTACGGTTTATTGAGAGTAAAGAGAGCAGCCCATGATGGCACTGTTTAGCGTGATCTCAACGGCTGCTAAGCGTCTTTGAGTTTTCGATGGCTTTGGTTTCAGCGCATGCTTTGAGTCTCTTGCATCGAGTGCTCTTTTGACTTCCGCGGGGGAAGGCCCATCTTGCACTTTATATGTTTCGATTAATTTGTGTAAATTTGTGCATGCAACTAGGTCTAGGCTTTAACCATCAGTTCAAATCCACCGCATCTATGGAGGCTACTTTCAATAATAATTGTTGAAGCAACATCCATAGCACTTGTTTATTCAATTAACACCTCATAAACAGCGGTAATCTTGCAGAGATACAAAAAACACATCAAGTATACACCCTATCAGAGATAGTTGTGATGATAAAACCTAAAACTGCTTTTGGTCAACATCGGTTGGTACACTTGATACAGAATCAAAAAAGAGTTGTATAGCACCGGGCAAATCAGATTATTTGGAAGGAAAAGTTGGTTCACAGGTCACATAAACCGGTATGTTTGTACCGGTCTTGTGAAGTGTGGTTGAGTTTAGCCTTTGATTTTTTTTATAAAGTTGGCTAAGACGTCTTCCATGTTTGGGTTGCCGATTTCTTGGAGGTTGTATGTTACGCGTGTGTTGGGTTTGTTGATTTTGATGATTCTTGCCAAGTCGATTGGTGTGGCAATGACTACGGAGTCGCATTCGGTTCGCTCGATGGTAGCTGCTAGGTCATTCATTTGTTGTTCGCCATAGCCCATAGCAGGGAGTAATTTGCCGATGTTGGGGTAGATGCGATAGGTTTCAGCTAGTCTGCCCACTGCATATGGTCGGGGATCGATGATTTCAGCGGCACCAAAGCGGCGAGCGGCTACAATACCTGCACCGATTTTCATCTCACCATGGGTTAGAGTTGGGCCGTCTTCGATCACAAGCACTCGTTTACCTTTGATAACTTCAGGTTTATCGACACTTATGGTGGATGCAGCATCGACTACGGTGGCTTTGGGGTTCACACGCTCAATATTGCTTCGAACGGAGAGTATACTATCAAAATCAGCACTATCAATTTTGTTAATCACTACGACATCAGCTAAGCGCAGAGTCACTTCGCCGGGATAGTAGGACAGTTCATGTCCGGGCCGGAGGGGGTCGACTACTGCGACCATCAGGTCAGGGCGGAAGAAGGGAAAGTCGTTGTTGCCGCCATCCCAGAGAATAACATCACAGCCATTTGGGTCGTTTTCTGCGGCTCGTAAAATTGCCTCATAATCCACACCTGCATAAATCACATTGCCTCGGGAGATGTGGGGTTCGTATTCTTCCATCTCTTCGATGGTGCAGTTGTGTTTTTTTAGATCCGCAATGCTAGCAAAGCGCTGTACTTTTTGTGCAACCAAATCACCATACGGCATGGGGTGGCGAACAGCGATTACTTTTAAGCCATGGGCCATCAGTACCTCGGTTATGCGTCTGGAAGTTTGGCTTTTGCCACAACCTGTGCGAACTGCACCTACTGCGATGACAGGTTTGGTACTTTTAATCATGGTATGTTTAGGACCCATCATAGAAAAATCTGCACCTGCAGCATTAACTTGAGCGCCGATACTCATGACCACAGAGTAGGGAACATCACTGTATGAAAATACGCATTCATCAGCATCAAGATCTTTGATAAGTCTCTGAAGGTCTTCTTGAGCATAGATAGGGATACCTTCAGGGTAGAGACTACCAGCGAGTTCTGCAGGATATTTACGATTTGCTATGTCTGGGATTTGCGCGGCAGTAAACGCGACTACCTTATAATCAGAATTATTCCGAAAAAAGGTGTTAAAATTATGAAAATCTCGTCCAGCCGCACCGATTATAATAATTTTTTGTTGTGCCATATTAATTTCCCTTCGATAAAAATTTTTACGGCCGTATTAATAGTTTTGCACAAGAAAAATAGGTAATTTCGGAAAATATGGCCAGAATCACTCAACTCTTCACGCTAAATGACCATAAATTTATAGCATAGCCTTACAAATGGCTAAAAAGAGACTGCGCAACTTTCAAACCGTCTAAATTGGAATCTCCATCGGTAGTACTGTTGATATTTTACACGCCAATATTTGACCCTGATATGATAGACAACACTCTTGGGAAGTGTTTTGTGTTGTGTAAAATCGGGAAGCAACTATCAGTTGTGAAATGGACATTGTCTAGTGCAGTTAGGCCAGATTTACTGTTTAGCACACATTTGGAACCCCATATTTAGAAAAAATTTAAAAATCGTTCACTCATACCCAATTCTATATTATAATAAAGGAAATAAGAAATATGGCAACAGAAACAAAGTTTAAGAAAATAAAAATTGGGTTGATAACAACTATACTACTGTTAGTTCTTGCTATCCCAATGTTTGCTTTACCAGCTCAGTCGCATACACCTGCCTGGGAAATCCCAACGTTTGCCTACATCCACGTCTCACCCAACCCCATAGGCGTCGGACAAACAGTTAACGTCCTTATGTTTCTAGACAAACTGTTTGATGGCGCAGCGCTTGTAAACAATTACCGGTTTCACAACTACAATCTAACCATCATAAAACCAGACAATACAACTGAAACAAAAATTTTTGACATAATTAACGATTCAACATCAGCACAAGGTTACCAATATACCCCACAAGAAACAGGCGAGTACACGTTCATATTCACTTTCCCTGGACAAGCAGTAAACCAATACTCCGGCCAATACAATCCCAATTCTGCCTTTGTCAATGACACCTATAATCCAAGCTCTGCACGAACCACACTTGTCGTTCAACAAGAACCAATACCAGGTATGGTTGGTAGTTATCCCCTTCCAACTGAATACTGGACACGACCCATCTATGGCGAAAACCCTTTTTGGTGGACAATATCATCAAATTGGTTAGGTATGGGCTCAGCCATTGGTGCTTGGGTTGGATCGGGCACTCTTAGCGGTGTTTCAACCACCAATTTCCAAAGATATCCCGGTGATGCGATAGGCCCACAAACGTCGCATATAATGTGGACTAAACCATTCCAAAGCGGGGGTATTGTTGGTGGAAACAACTATGAAGTTGAAGGCGAATCATTCTTTGATGGCTCAGCATACATCCAAAGACTCTCCAATCCAATAGTCGTAAATGGAAAACTCTACTACACCGAACCTCTATCCATAAACTCTAAAGATAGTTTTGCCAGCTCATTGAGTCCCATAGGACCAACAAAATGTGTAGATATAAGAACCGGTGAGGTTATCTGGTCAAGATCTGATGTACCCGCAATATCCTTTGCCTACCTCTATGACTTACGCAACCCACAACAATACGGCGTTTATCCACCAATTCTCTTTGCAAGCGACGCATCTAGTAGATGGCAAGCATACGACGCAGATACAGGTAATTGGTTATTTAACGTCACAAACATCCCCTCAGGAACAATAGTTGCTGGACCACAAGGTGAACAACTCAGACTAGTATTGACAAACTTGGGAACTGCCGCGAATCCAAATTGGTACCTAGCTCAATGGAACTCATCGAAATTATGGACTGGAAACGGGTTTTCAACAGACTTTCCAGCGGGATCAGCCGTACAATGGGTACCAACCGCAGTAGGAACTATTGACGCAAGCATATCCACAGGTGCAACAAACCGCTATGACTGGAACGTCTCAGTAGCCCAACTAAACAACCAAATTTCTGGAACCGTAGCATCAGTTGTGGCACTTAGAGATGACATAATTATCTTTAGAAGTGGATCATTACCCACATATTCCTCACAAGCGCCATATACGTACTTCGCTCTCAGTCTTAAACAAGATACAGTTGGTAATCTTTTATGGAAAAAGACCTATAATCCTCCCGCTGGCAACGTTACAGTCAATCAAGGACCCGTAGAATCAACTAATCGAGTATTTGTTGAAGCACATAAGGAAACCAGACAATTTGTTGGATACAGCATGAATACAGGTGAAAAGCTATGGGGTCCAACCGCTTCGCAAGCCGCTCTGGACTATTATGGTAACGCAGGTACAGCAAACATCGGTGCTCAAGGAGCATATGGCAAAATCTACAGCATTGGCTACAGCGGAGTACTCTATTGCTATGACTCCAAAAATGGTACGTTGCTTTGGACCTATGGTAATGGTGGAGTAGGCAACAGTACAAATGCAGGCTTCGAAGTGGGACAAGGTTCCTATCCAGGAGTCATAGGTGCAGTTGGCGACGACACAGTCTATATCTATACAACTGAGCATACAGTGCAGACTCCTATCTACAAAGGCGCGCAAACAAGAGCAATTAATGCAACTAATGGAAAAGAAATCTGGACTCTATCGTCATATGTCAATACCTTTACGTCTCAGAGTTTTGCAATTGCAGATGGCTTTGCAGTATTTCCCAACAGCTATGATAACCAAGTATATAGTGTGGGACGCGGGCCTAGTGCAACTACTGTTGATGCACCAATGGTCAACATTGCATTAGGATCAGGTTTAGTCATAAGGGGTACTGTTACCGACATTTCAGCAGGCACCAAACAAAACGAACAAGCGGTTCGCTTCCCCAATGGTGTTCCAGTAGCATCCGATGCAAGTATGAGTGAGTGGATGGGCTACATCTATCAGCAAAAACCGCTACCGAAAAACTTTGCAGGCGTTGATGTAACTATCAGTGTAATCGATGAGAACAATAATTATCGAACAATCGGCACTACCCAAACAGGCGAAAATGGTGCGTACAGTTTCCAGTGGACACCCGACATTCCAGGTAAATACGCAGTTATTGCAACATTTGCAGGCACAAACGGATATTGGCCATCACATGCAGAAACAAGCTTTGCAGTAGATCAGCCCCCAACAGCAACAACACCACAACCAACACCTGAGACAGGTATAGCTGATCTATACTTCCTGCCAGCATTTGCAGGTCTCTTTGTTGCAATCATAATATGCATTGCACTGGTAGTCTTAGTGCTAAGAAAACATCATCCATAGAGATTGAAAAATCTCCCTTTTTTTTAAAAAACCGGAACTCTCCATTTTTACGCCATAGGTTAGGCTATTTTACCGAGCTTTTAGCTTTTGAAGGCATTACGTGTCAGATGAGGAATCGTTGCATATGGTGTAACTATGGCGTAATTATTCTT
>NZ_WRFL01000072.1:0-10666 GCF_009778815.1 Candidatus Bathycorpusculum sp. | reverse complement strand
TGTTTCAAAGAAGACCGCGATGGTGGATTTAACGCTTAAACTTTGGCACGCATTAACCACTGAAGACATCTTTACAGCATTTCAAAAAACCGCATTACTTATCTTTAGGTGAACACTCTCCAAAATTTTAATGATGGACAGTGACCAAATTCAGATTGGCGGTTGGATTTTTAGTGATTATCTGGTACGCAAACATCCCATAGCACAAAACCAAAGCAACCAAGTAAAACTCAAGCCGTGTTTTGAGGTCTCGGTTGCCTCAGGGGCCAGCATGATTACCCGACGCTCACTAATTGAGAAATATGGGTTATTTGAATCCAAGATCCCGTTTTTCTATGATGATACTCTGCTCTCAGTTAAGACCTGGCTATCAGGCAAACGAGTCGTCACCATTACCGATTCGCAGGTCCGCCATATCCTAGGTGCTACCAGTGCATGGACTTTGGAGAAAACTACTTTTAATCTGCTTAGAGCCAAAATTTGTCTGCTCTTTGATGTATACTATCAACCATATGAACTCATGAAAGCGATTTTTGTCAATGTTATGGATACGTTGATAAGTACAATATATGCGCTAAAGAGTAAACGTTTAGCAGTGGTTTATGCTAATATCAACGGATTTACCTGGATGCTTGGGAATTTGAGGTTTCTGTGGCAGAACAGAAATACCCGATGGAGCAAAGCCAAGATTTCTCCCCAAGAACTCAAAGAAAAAATCGTGAAAATCCACCTGCCAGTGGCGTTATATCTTTTACCCTCAAAACTTGGCACGAACATGTTTACGTCTGCAACAGCAAATTATGAATATAAACTACACACAATACAACCAAGTAAATGAACAGAAACCAAAGGTTATTTTACCATTTTCTGTGACCATACAAAATGGTTACACTCTAAAAGTTGGGTTGGCAATTAACAGAAGTCAATTATGAGACAGGACATTTGATATCCCTTAACTCACCAAACAAAAGAGCCGCGGGAAGCATCCAATCTGCCCTCAGGGGCCAACATCAAGAGAAATTGGGGTATCGTTCCCCGAGATTCCATTTAGGGTCCATAACCACGAAGAGGCCAATCAACGGTAAAATCGACAGATGCAATGTAGTCAACATAATCACCAGAGGATTGCATATAGCTAAAATCTTTGGTAATGCGATAATTCCCAGGGCTTAACTCTCCATAGACCACTGTCCAATCTACTTCTTTTTCCTGTGTGCTGTTTCCCTCTAAAATATAACCGATCATAGTCCAGGCAATATTTTCAATGATATATGGTGGTTGACGCCACTCACCATCGACTTGTTGTTCAATAACATATGGAGAACCATATAGATATTCAGTCATACCCATATTTTTTATTGTTAGTGTGAGTCCGGTATTGGAAACCGAGTTTTCTTTTACTTCTAAAATTACAGCTTTTGAGGCAGAGGTTGGTTCTGTGTCAGAATTAGGCTCATTGCTACGGCCCATAAGTGATATGCATACCACACAGCCCGCAACCGCTATACAGAACAGAATTATCACTGCCACCACTTTTGCATTCATATCTATTTGGCTCCTCTAGGAGTACAACCACTATTTTTGCTCATGACATCTTCCATGTTAGTCCCCACTGATATATTTGTCAAGCGTTAGCTTTAGTTCTAAGTGTTAGAACACCTAGTGCTACAACCAGAACAGTGTATCGTCAATAACTATCGATCGTTTAATGTCTAATACTACGACTATAGGGCTTTAGTTTTTTTGCCTGTGGGAAATTTTTGTGTTGCTGTTTGTTGTTTTAGGAGTTTGGAGGTTTTTTAGTGCTTGTTAAACCTGGCAGGTTAGATGGTTGTCATATAGTGAATTTTCCCAAGGTGAGTGATTATCGGGGTAATCTCTCTTTTATTGAGGAGTCTAGGCAGATTCCTTTTGTGATTAAGCGTGTTTATTATCTCTATGATGTGCCCAGTGGAGCTAGCCGCGGCGGACATGCGCACAAAGAGCTTGAGCAGGTTGTTATTGCTTTGAGCGGCAGTTTTGATGTCATCTTAGATGATGGTGAGCATAGGCGTACGTTTTTTCTTAATCGACCGCATTATGGGCTCTATATTCCAGCGGGGATATGGCGGGAATTGGAGAATTTTTCATCTAATTCGGTTGCGCTTTCTTTGGTTTCGCAGGTCTATGATGAAGGGGATTATTTGCGGGAGTATGAGGAATTTAAGCGGTGGATTACAAATAATGATAATAGAGCAGGACGAGAATTTGGTAATTATCGGTGAGGGGGAAACTGCCGAGCTTGCCTGGGATTACTTTAGCCGTCTGGGGTTTAGGGTAGCGGGGTTTAGTGTTGAGCGGGCTTATCTAAAAAAGAAGCAGATGCGGGGATTGCCTGTTGTACCATTTGAGGATGTGGAGGACACCTTTAATCCGGAGTTTTATTGGGCGTTTGTTGCTGTGTCCTACACTCAGCTCAATCATCTCAGAAGCCGACTTGTATCAGCCGCCAAAAGTAAGGGTTACCGGCTTGCCAGCTACATAAGTCCCAAGGCCTGCATAGGCAGTGAAGTGGAGATCGGTGAGAATTGTTTTATTTTGGAAAATACTGCAATTCAGCGGGGTGCAAAAATCGGTGCCAATGTCACAATTTGGATTGGAAGCTCCCTTGGACATCGCACAACAGTTGAGGATAACTGTTTTTTTGCGACTAATGTGGCAGTTTCGGGGTTTTGCAGTGTGGGTAAAAACAGTTTTTTAGGAGTTAGTAGCTGCACCTCCGATGGAGTAAAAGTCGGACGGAACTGTGTCATTGGAGCCGGCGCGGTAGTTATCAAAGACACCGTGGAGGGCAGAGTTTATGCAGGAAACCCCGCAAGGGCGTTGCCGAAAAAAACCACTGAACCCTACATTTTAGGAGAGCAAACAATTTGACAACCCCTAAAGAATCCACCCAAGAGCTAAGAGCGTTAGTGTATCGATCTGAGGATAGAACTGAGTGGGATAGGTTTGTTTGTTCTTCTAAGAATGGGGTTTTTTTGTTTTGTAGAGATTACATGGAGTACCACTCACACCGGTTCACAGACCACTCCTTAATGTTTTATAATAATAGCAACAACAAACTCGTTGCACTACTGCCGGCTAGTCTTGAGGGTTCGACTCTTTGTAGTCATGAGGGTTTGACTTTTGGCGGGGTAATCTCAGCCTATGATATGAAAACGCCGTTGATGCTTCAAGTCTTTGATGCAATAAGCGCACATTGTCATAATCAGGGCATAACAGAGGTTGTGTACAAACCTACACCCTATATTTACCATTCAATCCCCGCTCAGGAAGATCTCTATGCATTATTTACCTATAGTGCGTATTTAGCGGTGCGTAATGTTTCCTCGGCTATTTATCTGCCCCATGCAAAAGGGTTTGATGCAAGCCGCAAAGACAATCTGCGCAAAGCTAAAAAAAATAATTTGACGGTACGCCAATCAGATGATTTTAACTTATTTATGCAAATTGAGGAGGAAGTGCTCATTGAGCGTCATGGTGTTAAGCCGGTGCATTCATCTGAGGAAATTAAATTGTTAGCTGAGAGGTTTCCAGATAATGTAAAGTTGTTTGCCTCTTTCAAAGATGAGGTTATGCTTGCGGGGGTTGTTATGTATGAGAGTAGTAATGTTGCTCATATGCAGTATGCAGCCAACTCTAAGGCAGGCAGAAACATTGGTGCACAAGACATAATTGAGGATTATCTCATAAAAGAGTACTATAGAGAAGATAAACGCTATTTTGACTTTGGAATCTCAACTGAGAAACAAGGGACGCTTCTAAATGTAGGGTTGATTAAGCGTAAAGAGAACTTTGGAGCAAGCGCCATTGTGTATGATACCTACAAAATCACACTATAGAGCAACAACAACGAGTTTTCGTTTGCTATCTTAGATGGTATGTGTGTATGGCGGTTGGTTCAACCGGTTGGTTGGGGTGGGTTCGTTTGTGTATGAATGTGCAGATTGCTGAAAATCAGAGGTTGTTTAAAAGAACTGTGAAACGGGCAAGTTCTGCTCTTGTTAGAGATAATTTGGCTTCGGCTATTGTTTGGGCTAAAATTGCGGCTCATTTTGCTTTTATTCGCCATCCCGGTGTCTATGCTGATTCTGAGTTGGAGAGTCTTTTATTGGATATTGCTCGTCGGATAGATCAGCAGCCTCCTGATGTGAGTGGGGCGTTTTATCTAAAGGCTAAGCCTAAAAATTTTGGTAAGATGCGTTTTCTCCATGTTCTCACTGAGAGCTATGATACCGGGGGGCATTCGTCTTTTGTGGCTAGATGGATCGAGAATACCTGTGAGAATTCGGTGCATAGTATGATAACAACTGCTCAGCACAGTGAGCTATCCGTTAGTTTGCAAAATGCGGTGGCTAAATCTGGCGGCTGGTACTGTTCGCTCACAGAGTTATCAGTGGATTTGGTGGAACAGGCGCTGCTGTTACGTCTGTTGGCTCGAAACTGGGCGGATATTATCGTTCTTTTTATTCATCCCTTTGATCCTCTGCCCATAGTTGCTTTTGGTATTGAGGGGGGTCCACCGGTAATTTTGTGCAATCATGCAGATCATGCGTTTTGGCTAGGAAACACCATAGCTGATGTCACCGTAGATTATCACAGCTCAGCAACAAAACTAAACCAGAATCGCCGAGGGATAAAAAAGGCCAAACTCTTACCCATTCCCCTCACAAAAAAAGAGCACATAGCTCAGAGTAACAAGATGCGTGAGCAGTTGGGGTTTAGTGAGCAAGATGTGATTTTACTAACGGTGGGACGGTTTGAAAAGTTCTATCCGTTTGGGGGTTATGATTTTCTTGAGGTTATGGTCCAATTTTTAGAGAAGCATCCAAAGGTAAAGCTGGTTGCAGCTGGACCCAAATATAGGGGCCGATGGAAAGAGGCCTCAGCGGGGGTGGAGAATAGAATTCAGGCCTTAGGAACTCTGGAACACTCAGAGCTTGAAAATTATTATGCTATATCTGATGTGTATGTGGCGAGTTTTCCCTGCGGCAGCGGAACAGCCTTGCTTGAAGCCGCGATGCATAGTCTGCCCATTGTGGGTTTACATATTGAGAAATTGCCGCATCTAAGCCTAGAAGATGACGTAGGATTTAAAAAATTAAAAGTCCATCAAACATCAATTGACGATTTTTTGCAGGCACTCGAATTTGCGGTACTAAACGTCCACTCAAATCAACAAAAAAATAGAGCCGAAACTATTAAAAGAAATATAGAAAAAGAACATTGTGCACCAGACTGGAACAACTATCTAGATACCATACTACAATCACTACCCTCTCAACACGCTATCTATGCACCTCAAAGCTTAGAAAAAGAAACCGACTACACCGATGTGTACTGGGAAGTACTAAGCGCACATATGATGACAAATGAACAACCCCAACATTCCCTTAACCGACTAATACGCACCTATGGCAACCAACTCTCCAAAACCGAGTGGACAAGCGCTCAAACAAAAAATCTATACGCCACATTTCTTAGAATAAATAACCTCCAAAAAACCAAACAATTTCTCCTAGACCTCAAAGAATTCCTCACCAACAACCCCACCAGCCAAAACAAAAAAACAAGTAAAAAGGAGCCGCAGATAGCATGAGCCTGGTAAGCTTAGTAAAAATTCCAAACCACAACAACACTGACCACCCCCTCAAACAGGCCCTAACCCAATCACTAAACCTAATCAACTATACCTTTGATAGGAGCATACGCAAAATTGTGATTAAACCCAACTTGTGCTACTACTGGGACGCAACCACCGGCCAAACAACCTCACCGCATTTTGTAAGCACCCTTATTGATTTAATCCGCACCCAAATCCACCCCGAGGCCGATATTACCATTGTAGAATCCGATGCCTCAGCGATGCGCTGCAAATACGCCTTTAAGATGCTAGGTTACACAAAGCTTGCAGAAGAAAAACAGGTACGACTAGTCAATCTCACCGAGGATCAAACAACAAACCGACGTATCCGTTGCAACGGCAACACCTACAATTTTATGGTGCCAAAAACCATCCAAGAAGCCGAGCTAAAAATCAATATTGCCCACATAAAATACACGGTTGAGCCCATCAAGCTTACTTGTGCGCTCAAAAACATCTTTGGTTGTAATCCAACACAAAAAAAAGCCAAATATCACTCCGATCTGGGTAATGTTATAGTTGCTCTAAACAAAGCCATGCCTTTCAACTTGGCACTCGTTGATAATACCATTGCTACAGGGGTTCAGCCGCGCAGAATGGATTTGGTTATGGCTAGTCAAGACCCGGTTGCGCTGGATTGTGCCGCGGCAAAAATTGCTTGGCTCAACCCTGCCAAAATCGCCTATTTTAGAACTGCGGAACAGGAAGGCGTTGGAAAGCGTACATACATTTTACGGGGAGAATCCTTGGAGACGTTTAGGGAACTCTATCCTAAAGCGCCAATTAATATGAAATTCAAAAAACAACTCAAAAAGACGCTGGTAACGGTTGGGTTGGGTAAGCGAATGGGGTTGGTGTGAGCAGTATGGAGAGTAAAACGTTGCAACTGGGGCTTATTGGAGCGGGTGGTGTTGGTCAACTGCATCTAAAACATGGTTTGATGCTTAGCGGTGCAGCTGTTACAGCAGTTGCAGATACGGCTAAGCCTGTTTTGGAGCGGGCAAAAGCGTTGGGTATTAAAAATATCTATACCGATTACATCGAGATGCTTAAAAATCCTCAGATTGATGCGGTTATAATTGCGTTGCCTACGTTTCTGCATCATAGATGTGCTCTTCTTGCCGCAGATGCGGGGAAGGATATTTTTCTTGAGAAACCCATAACTGTCAATGTTCAAGAGGCCCAAGAGGTTATCATGGCGGCTCAGCGCAATTCGGTAAAGCTGATGATAGGTTATCCTATGCGGTTTAATCCTCGATTTCTTAAACTTAAAGCAGACTTGGCGGAGGGGTTGATTGGGGATGCGGAGAATGTGCATGCAACTTATGTGTGCTCGGGTCCCTTTGGGCATCGCTCAGATGGCCACTCACCGACACCTGTGCCTGATTGGTGGTTTAATGCGCAACTAAGCGGCGGCGGGGTTCTTGCGGATTTGGGATGTCATCTAATCAATCTGTTGCGGATGCTATTTGGTGAAATTGTGGATATCAAAGGCCAGTTTGGCTACCGCTACCACATGGAGTTCGAGGACTCGGCTATGTGTCTGGCGCGCTTCACCTCAGGCACCCTAGCAGCCATAAATGTGGGCTGGTATGCACAAGAGTATCTTTTGCGACTCGACGTTTTAGGAAGCGTCAAAAACAGCACAATTGGACACATGCCACCCAAAACCATACCAGCCGCCTACCAAATGCTCACCAAAGGCATCTCAGAGTTTAACCAACCCCACTTTGATGAACTCCAATACTTTGTAAACTGTCTCCACACCAACCAAGAACCCACACCCACAGGACTAGATGGACTCAAAGATTTAGAAGCCATATCCCAAGCATACACAAACAAAATAAACATCTAAACAACAAACAATTAACACATTATTATTAGATTTTTTTGTGCAACATGCATGTAGTTGGTTCTTTACAAGAAATAGGTCTGTTAAGTAAGCGAATTATGGGTATTTTTGGGGTGATGGGTTGGCTAAGGCGTTAGAGATGGGTAAGACCTCGGCTACGGGTAGTTTTCATTTGTTGTTGGGTGTTGCGGGTTCTACGATTATTATGGCTATAGGTACCATTGCTTTGGGGATGTTGCTTCCTGCGGAGGGAGTTGGACTCTATGGTATGGCGTTGATTCCTGCAACGATGATTAATTTTTTTAGGGATTGGGGGGTCAACTCGGCGATAACAAAACAAATCGCGTCTTTGAGAGGAGCTAACAAAGATGCCGAGATTCATGATGTTATTGTTTCAGGGATTGTTTTTGAGGTTTTAAGCGGCGTTGCTTTGTCTTTGATTTGTTTTGCGATTGCATGGCCACTGGCCTACATAATCAGCCCCCAAAATGCCTCCGAGTTATCACTCTACATTGGCATTATGTCTATTTCGGTGTTTGCCGGAGCTATCGCAGCTGCTGCGGGGGGTGTTTTTGTGGGTTATGAGCGTATGAAGCTTAACAGTTTCACTCAAATCAGCCAAGCTATAATTAAAACTGTTCTGGGTCCTTTGCTTATTGTGATTGGGGCTGGGGTTTTGGGTGCGGTTGTTGCTACGATGGTATCTGTTTTGGCAGGCGGCGTCATTGCCATTGTTTTGGTGTATTATGCTCTGTTTAGACCTCTGCGGAAATGTAAGACGGGTAAGTGTGACATAAAACAAACGCTTAGGCCTATGCTAAGATATGGCTTGCCCCTAACGGCCTCAACCATAGCGGCGGGTGTGTTGCCGCAGGTTTTCTCGTTTGTTATGGCTATTTATGCGGGTACTTGGATGATGGGGAACTATTTTACTGCCGCAAATTTTGCGGTGCTACTCACATTTGTTTCTATTCCAACTGCGACCGCTCTGTTTCCAGTTTTTGCAAAACTAGATCCTCAAAAAGAACCTGAGACGCTAAAAACGGTGTTTGCTTTCTCGGTGAAATATACTGCGTTGCTCTTGGTTCCAGCGACCATGGCCCTAATTACTTTGGCGGTGCCCTTAGTTCATACCCTGTTTCCCATGGATGGTATTTTTCAGTCGCTCTTTGTTGCCGGTGCAGAGCCCAAATTTCCTTTCGCACCGCTTTTTTTAGCTCTATCTGCAGTGGTTAATCTGTTTGTGCTCTTTGGCAATGTCAGTTTAGGAACCTTTCTAATCGGTATTGGCGAAACAAAGCAACTTATGAAACAAAGTGCTGTGTCTTTGGCAGTGGGATTGCCTCTGGCGTATTTTTTGGTTAGTTATGCGTTTTCTCTTGGCGGCGCAAATACGCAGCTCTCAGCTGCTTATGCAGTGATGGGCGGGTTGGTGGGTTCGCTTATTGCAAGTATGCCCGGTATGATTTGGGGGCTGGTTTGGAGCTGGAGGAAATATCATGTTCGGGCTGATTTTGGAGTTTCAGGCAAAATATTTGCCGCATCATTCTGTGCATCTCTGGGATCGTTTGTATTGATTAGTTTTTTGAGTTTACCCTATGCTATAGTTTTGGTTGTGGGGTTTTTGGTGTTTGTGGGAGTGTATCTTGTTGCCGCTCCGGTGTTTGGCGCGGTTAATCGGGGCGATATTGAGAATTTTCGCACCATGTTTGCAGGACTAGGAATTGTTTCCAAATTTCTCAATGTGCCATTATTGTTTATGCACAAAATATGCCGCCGTGGGACCATTGAACCACAGGTTTCAGCCGAGACCATGTCCCCACCCATTGATAGCCAGAAGCCTTAAAGCCAACGTGCCAAGTAGTAATTTAGAGTAAATTTCGTGTTTTTACGAGGTTAATTTTATGTCATCTACTAGAAATTCTTCAAGCATACTTATTGCGGGGATATTCTTAGCCGCAGGGGGTTTTTTGCTGTTTTTCTCATTTCTCTCCGAGATGCAAATACCTGCATTTGTGGGCTTAGGTTTAACCTTTTGGGGTGCCATTTTTGCTTTGACGCGAAGCGGTAACTATGTGGATAGCCGCCTCTTAGATAGCAGTGCGCAGGTCACCTATGCTACCATTGATCGGATGGTTAACGAATTAAAATACAGTGGATATGGTTACTACATTCCGGCCTATCCCAAAGATGTTGCACTACCCGATTATCTGAAGAATTTGCGTGAACCCACGGTTTTTATCTCTGATAGTTTTGATGGGAAACCCTCGCTGGATGAGTTGGCGCAGAACAAATTCATATCCACTCAAACCCGAGGCGTCTTTGTAACCTCACCGGGAGCAGGCATCATGGCACAAATTGAGCAACAACTCAGATTAGATCTTAGCAAAATTAGTCTAGATGAACTTGCCGATATCTTTCCTAAATTTCTCGCAGAACGGCTAAATTTAGCTAAATCTGCAAATTTGGTGTTGACCGCTCAGGGAGCCGAGTTTAGGGCCAGAGGTCTTGTCTATGAGAGCCTATACAACCCCCAGAGCAACCCCAGGAGTCGGAGTTTGTTAGGATGCCCAGTTGTTAGTGCAGTAGCCTCAGCCCTTGCCAAAACTTCGGGTAAAACGGTTGTTATCTCAGAGCAAAAGAGTTTGCCGGGAAACGGCGTGTTTGTAGTATATGTTTTTGTTGGGAGACAAAAAAATGAACTTCCCCCTAACAATCCCCGATATTAGCCTCTGGCTGGCAGTGACAGCAATTATTCTGCTGATCACCTCCGAATTACTCTACTCATCAGCGGCGTTTTCAGCCAAGATTCAACTCGATAGAAACCTCTTACGTCTGCTGGCCATAGGTTGCGGTTTAGGGTTTATGCTAACCGTACTTATACGCTTTGCAGGCCTAGCCTAACAACAAATTAGTATGCACGGTTTTGTGTGCTGTCGGTTTTCTGTTAGCCTTTGGCTACAACCGACACTCACCTAGGGGTTAGTCTAAATTATCTGATGGAACCTATATTGCTTTGACCGCATTATAAGTTAGGATATAGATGTTTTAGTTTACCTCTTGCTTGTTTTGTGGTAAAATGCCAATCTATCTGCTTACCCGAACCATTTCGATCTGCCGCCCAAACCGAC
>NZ_WRFL01000071.1:0-10703 GCF_009778815.1 Candidatus Bathycorpusculum sp. | reverse complement strand
GTCGGTTTGGGCGGCAGATCGAAATGGTTCGGGTAAGCAGATAGATTGGCATTTTACCACAAAACAAGCAAGAGGTAAACTAAAACATCTATATCCTAACTTATAATGCGGTCAAAGCAATATCTGCTATTGTAGATTTCTGAGTAGTTAGTTTACAAGCAAAAAGGATGTACAGCAACAAAACCGCTAAATAATGTCGATAAAATAAAATACTACTTGAACTCTATTTTCTCTGTGTTAAAATCTGTTTATCAACAAAACGCGCAACATGTTGCGAGTTTTAGTAGAGGTACAACAATATGCCTAACGAATTAGCACAAAAATGAAACAAAGAATTTGACTGATCCCGAAATAGTACAGTTTAAGCGTACGACCTATGTTTGCAGGTATCTAATTATCCTCTTCTATGTCGTTATTTTTTGGTTCGTAGAAATATTCTATTTGTTTTGGTACCTCACCAATTGGAAATGTTTTGCGGCGCTCAAGACGTTCTTGTGCTTCAGAGAGTATTTCTTTAATTTTTCGTTCAAACTCTGCTTTCGGAGGTAGTTCAGTCCAATATTGAGCAACAGCAATTCCTTCCTTAGAAAGCTCCATTAACTCTATCTGATCACGACTTGCAGTTGGACAAAGTATAAGGCCAATGGGTGGATTTTCGCCTTCCTGTCGTTCATACTTGTCGAGCCATTTTAAATAGAATCGCATCTGCCCCATATATTGGGGCTTAAAACGTCCTATCTTCAACTCCACAGCTACAAGACGCTTCAATTTACGATTGAAAAACAATAAATCTAAAGTAAAATCATCCCCATCCATAGTCATACGTTTTTGACGTTCAACAAAGGTAAATCCCTGACCAAACTCTAGAATAAATGCTTCAAGTTCAGATAATATGGCTTTTTCCAAATCTGCCTCTAAAAAATTATCCTTCAAACCTAAAACATCAAGCAGATACGGATCCTTAAACATATTAAACGGTACAGTTGATGCTTCAGTTAATGTAGAATTGGCAATTTCACATCGCTCATAAGCCTTTCGCGATATTTGCACCCGCAAATCTCGTATACCCAAATGCCGTACAGCCGCATCTTTTGCATAATACAGTCTTGCTTCAAGAGTTTTTAAGGGTAATATTTCGATAAAGTGTGACCAACTCAATTCTTGTGACAGTGTCGCAAGAATTTCAACGTCAGGAAATAATTCTGCAAATTTAATCATACGAGTTATTTTTGTGTACTCAAAACTCTTCCCATATTTTCCACTCAATTGTTGCGACAGTGTCGCAACAATCTGCTTACCATACTTAGCACGTTCACCACCAAGTAAAACTGAACCAACATACTTCCCAATTTCCCAATACATCAACGTGATTGCTTGATTAGCAAAAGAACCAGCCTGTCGTTTACGATTTTCAATAATATTTACAACCTGCTCAAATAGTAAAGACTCGTCAATTTGTAAATTATTATCTGTCGCAACTGGGTTCTGCTCTTTTTTCATGATAACCACACTATCTATGTCATTAGGACTATTGCACTCTTTATAAATAGACATACTTGTTTAACATTTTTAAAGCTATTTTTCTGTTGATTTCAGTGAAACAATTAACAAATCACACGGTAAAAAATTTGCATACAATATTAATTGTGTTCAACTCTGTAAATGACTCAAGCAAATTATTCCCTTACCAGTTATAAATAAACTGCAGGTGTTCATCCAAATGACGATAACCCTATACTCAGGAGGCGAACCTGAACTTGTAAACGAAGACGTCTATATTGAATGCTGGCGCTGAAATTAAACGAATCATGGATTTGTATGTGATAAAAATTAAAGTTGTGGAGAAAATTTGTGATTTAGGATAATTTTTGAGCTTTGTAAGGTGCAATTGGATGCTGGTTTTATGGATGTTTGAAGTTGTTTTTACCGAGGAAGATATGAAAATCTCAAAAACAGAGGTTGAAAAAGTGCCTAAACTTCATTTTGAGGTCGAGTTGTTAGGGGTGATGTTAGAAATTTTACGGAGATAGTTGCAGAAAAACTTGATTTTTAGTATCAGAATAGACCAAAAAAGGGGAATTCTTTGGTGTCATCGCCATTTTGCGCACGTTCAAACCCTGCCCTCGGCACCACTCCATACTTTTGGCATAAACATGCGAGCGACAAGCCATTTTGTTTCCGAAACAGAATTTATCTTCTTGGCGATCTCAGACAACAATAGTTCAACTTGTTATGGAAAGAAAACATATTAGCGACCAGTGGTGTATCCTTTTTAGTGTTTAAAATGAACCCTCAAAATCAAGATGTGATTTTGGGGGAAAGGCTCCATACTCATAGCGCCGAAGCCCGCCGAAGGCTCCATCCTTCTGAGTACACATCCTTTCCAAGTTTCGGTTTTTAAATTCCCAAAAACTAATGAGAATTTAGCCTTGAAAGACGGTGACATAATCAAAGTGGTAATCATAACGGATTGCTTGCAAAGGGCTGATTCTATGTTGAACTTTACAGTAGTCAATTTGAAACGGAGGTGTGAATAAACTCGAGAGGAAATGCTAAATAGTCGGGTTTTTAATTCGATTGTTCAAGTTTCCTCATTTCAGGAGGTTCAAAATAATGAGCAAACGGAAACAATATGATAAATTAGAAAAGACCTTAGAGCAAAAATACAAAAGCCATCGGGAAAATGAGGTTGTTTTGAGTAACGAGGATTTCAAAAATGGAAAGCTGACTGTGTTTGGGTATAACCATTTGAAACAGCAATGTGACTACATCCCGTATAGCGAGGATATTGAGATAAAAATACCCAAAGAGTGTGAATCCGGTTTCAAGGATACGCTTGAAAGTATGGGTGCAAACGAGCTGTCTCGCATAAAAAAAGATAGGCGTGATACCAAAATCGCGGCGTTGGTGCTTTTGTTTACTGGAATTTTGTTTGTTGTACTTGGAAATATTCTTGAGTTTTTTCGGGGTAATTTTTTTCAAAATATAGTTGTCATAGTTAGTTGGGTTTTTGTTTGGGCGGCGGTGGAAAAATGGTTTTTTGACCGTAGAGCTTTGAAAGAAAAAAGGAAAAGTTTACTCCAAATTTTATCGGCAAAAATTACTGTACAATAATGAAGCGAACGTTAATAGGTTCCTGGTACATGTCCTGAAGTGCACCCAACGGCGTCTTTGATGTGTGTCGGCTTTTTTAAGCGGAGCTGATAGCAATTATCCGAATAACAAGACTCGTCTGTGAGTTACCCTTTGCGGATATGTTATTTTTTCCTAACTGGTGTGGAAGGGTTATGAGGTGAGCGGCCTTTTCTATTAGTAGCGCTTAAATGGATTCTTAAAGTCAAGCTACGTTTTTGAGGGATGGTTTGTGCTCAAACGGTTAATTCCCGAAGGCTTGTTGGGTTTTAATGGAACTGTTGTGTTGTATGTCTAAGCATCTGTTTTGTTTTGTTTTTTTGTGGTGTTTTGTGTTTGTTGGGTTAATGGTGTGAGGGTTAATCCTTGTGGTTACAAACTTTACTTGAGTCCTTATACTATAAATAGTGGTTTATGTCAAGTGAAGGGGATTAGTATTGCCGTTGATAGAGTTTGAAAATGTAGGGAAGCAGTATGTTGTAGGGGATATTAAAATCGCGGCGCTTGAGCATTGTTCTTTTTCGATTGATCAGGGGGAGTTGGTTGTTATTCTTGGGCCGAGTGGGGCTGGGAAAACAACGATTTTGAATTTGCTTGGTGGTATGGATAGTCCCAGTGAGGGCTCTATTTTTGTGGATGGGCATAAACTTCATGAGTATAGTAAAAAGCAGCTTGTAGAGTATCGGCGTAGCGATATTGGGTTTGTTTTTCAGTTTTATAATCTTGTGGGGAATTTGACGGCTCTTGAGAATGTAGAGCTTGCTTGTCAGATTTGTCCTAATTCTTTTAGTCCTAAAGCTATTTTAGAGCAAGTTGGTTTGTTGGAGCGGGCGGCTAATTTTCCTTCGCAGTTATCGGGTGGGGAGCAGCAGCGTGTTGCTATTGCACGGGCGATAGCGAAAAACCCCAAGATTCTTCTCTGTGATGAGCCTACTGGTGCGCTTGATAGTGATACGGGGCAGCGTATTATTGCTTTGTTGCAGAAGACCTGTAGAGATATGGGTATGACTACGGTTTTAATCACCCATAACACCGTTATTGCTGAAATTGCAGATAAAGTCATCAAGGTGAAAAATGGGACGGTAAAAAGTGTGACTATAAATAAAACTCCTAAAACTGCAGATGAGATTGTGTGGTGAGGTTTCTTACTCTATAAAAATACTTTTTTAAAAATTAAGAAATCTCTGGGCCGCTATATTTCACTTTTAATTATCATACTGCTAGGTGTGGGATTCTATGCTGGGCTTCAGATAACTGCTCCCAATGTTTTAGCGGTTGCTGATACTTATTATAAAGATCATACGCTTATGGATTTTAAAATTGTTAGTTCTATGGGGTTGACCGATGCTGATGTGGAGGCGATTAAACAATTAGAGGGTGTGGCTGAGGTTGTTGCTAGTTATTCTTTGGATGTTCAAAGTAGAGGGAATACGATTCGTATTCACGCCCTTGAGGAAAACATCAATACTCCCCGGTTAATGGAGGGCCAAATGCCCCAATCAGATACAGAGTGCCTCGCAGATAGCCGAAATTATCAGATTGGTGATATAGTTGAGATAACTGATGATGTTGAGGACAGCCTCAAGAATACAAACTTTACCGTTGTGGGCTTAATTGATTCGGTTCTATATTTGTCTGAGGATTATGGCAGTACAACTGTTGGCAACGGTAAATTGGCCTCATTTATTTTCGTAAACAAGGCCAACTTTATCTTAGATGTATACATTGAAATTTATGTTATTCTAAAAACTGATGCTGTTTTTGCATATTCGGATCAATATAGTGCTCTTAGCTCAAAATTTAGTGATGCACTCTATAAAATAAAGCCGGATCGAGAGGACGCGCGATATTTTGAAATATACACTGAAGCAATGGAGCTTATTGAGGAAAAAGAAGCAGAGTTAAATTCTGAAAAAGCAAAAGCTGAAAAAGAATTCTATAACGCAAAAAAAGAACTGGATGAAAACACCCAAAAACTAAAAGATGCAAACAACGAAATAACAAAAAATGAAGCTCTATTGGCTGAGACAATAAAAACACAAACTGCAGAATTTGATTTAGCAAAACAACAAATTGCCGATGGATGGGCTGAAATTAATTTTGCGCTATCTGAAGCGGGCATAACCCAAGACGAAATCCCCGCATACATTGATGCATTAGAATCCACGCTGTCTTGTCTGCAGACACAGCTTGAGAATTTGCCTGCTGATAGTCCCGAGTATGCTGTTCTTGTTGCAACTATTGCAGAGTATTCCCAAAAATTAGCGGGACTTGTGCAATTAAGCGGCTCTATTGATACTTTAACTGAGCAGGAAAACCAATTAAATGCGGGTATTGCAGTATTTAATGTTGAAATGGAGCAGGCAAAAACCGCGCTAGGTAACGCAAAAACTGAAATTGCCGCCAACCAGAAGAAATTAAATGAGGGGTACCGAGAATATTCTGCAAATCTTGCGAAATTTAATCTTGAAATAGCTGATGCTCAAAAACAAATTACCGATGCTAAAACGGAGCTCTCAGATATAAACCATCCAGTGTGGTATATCTCCGATCGAAAAATCGTTGTGGGTTATGCTGAGTTAGAGAGCAGTATTGATATCGTTGCGATTGTTTCAGTTATTTTTCCGTTCTTTTTTATTTTAATCTCTATACTTATGACATCAAATTCGATGGCTCGGATGATCACTGAGGAGCGCGGCGAGTTAGGTACTTTGACCTCACTTGGATATGGTGATAAACGCATTATCTCTACTTATCTGCTCTATGTTTTATCTGCTTCGGGGATTGGCGCGGTAATAGGTTTTTTTATCGGCTGTCGAATCATACCGCCGCTTATATGGGAAAATTTTATGTTCATATTTCCGCCTTTGGTGTTGCAATATAACTTGGTTGTTTTTGGGCTTATTTTAGCTGTTACTTTTGCACTTATGTCTATTGTTACAATCGTTGCCTGCAACAGAGAACTAAAACAAGTGCCCGCTTCTTTGTTGCGTCCACTTCCTTCTAAGCGGGGGCAGCAGATATTTCTGGAAAAAATTTCTTTCCTATGGAAACGGCTCTCCTTTACTTGGAAAATTACACTGCGCAATATGTTTCGTTATAAAAAACGTGCATTTATGACCATTGTAGGGGTAGCGGGATGTGCTTCTTTGTTGCTTGTTGCCTTTGGAATACACGATGGTATGAGTGGTATTGTGCAAAAGCAGTATGGTGATATTATCCAATACGATAATATGATTATTCTAAAAGATGAAACCCAAACCATAAATGCTGAATTAAAAGAATTGCTAAATGAGCAGCAAATTAGTGATCCGCTCTTAATCAAGCAAAGCGCTTATGCGGTTGAGATAAATAAAAAATCCCTTGATTTCTTCTTAATTGTGCCTCAGGAGCATGAATTGTTTGAGAAATATTTCCATCTAAAAAGTACTCTAAATGGTCAAGATGTTGTTTTATGTGATGGTGATGTGGTGATCACTCAGCGAATTGCTGCTGTGTATGGCTTAGGCAGGGGTGATGTTTTTACAATCAAAGATGCAAACAACAACTTTTATGATTTGACTGTGGCTGATGTAGCGGAGAATTATGTGTCCAATTATATCTATATCAACGCTCCAACATATGCGGAACTGTTTGACCAATCGATAGCGTTTAATGCCATTGTTTCAAATAATGCGGCCCCAGACGAAACAAAATTGGCTGAAAATCTCATTAACAGTGGCTTTGTTGTCACCATAGTTTTCTCAAATGACGTTGTAGAGACGGCTAACGATAATCTCACAAGTTTAAATGGTGTAATTATTCTTGTTTTAGTTGTCGCTTCGATTCTTGCTTTGGTGGTGCTCTATAATTTGACTGCTATAAATATTAGTGAGCGCACCCGTGAAATCGCCACCCTCAAAGTATTGGGTTTTCGCGACGGCGAAACAAACTCCTATATCTATCGTGAGGCCTTCATTTTAACCGGTATCAGCATAGGTGTGGGTATGATTTTGGGCATTATTTTGCACAGTTTTGTGCTGGCTATTGTTGAAATCAACGCCATATCCTTATATAGAAGCATTGAATGGCCAAGTTTTGTTTTGTCGGGTGTAATTACTTTGATTTTTTCTGTTTTTATGCAAGCAATAACTTACTTTAAACTTAAAAAAATTGATATGATTGAATCTTTAAAAAGCATAGAATAATCTCAACATTCCCACTTGGATTGTCCACTTTTTGGGTAGCTGGGTCTTGTTTGGTTATTTTTGAAAACAGGGGCAGTTTATCGTGAATGTGTTGTGTTTTCTTTGTATGCTGTGTGTTTTTGGGTTTGGGCCTTGGCGGCAGATTTGGTGAGTGGTGGGTGGTTAGCTAAAGTCTCTTTTGTTCTGAGTTTGCTCGTTAAGTGTGTGAATGGGGGGGGGTGAGTAGCTAAGTGAAATCTGAATAAACCAAAATAGTGATGACATTTTCGTTGTTGCTTAGCAGTTTCTGTTATAGTGGTGTTTTTGTTTAATTTGTATGTGTTTAGTTGATTTTTTGTTTGTTTATTGTAGTGTTTTTTGCGTTTTTGTTGATGTGGGTGATGGTGGTTTGCGAAAAGTTAATGATGGTGGTCTCTTGAATTGGTGCTTTTCTTCTTAGGTGTTATTTTGTAAATTGTGGGTTTGGTGTGTTGTTTGGTTGTGTTGATTTTGAGGTGTGTTGGTTGTTGTTGTCTGTTGTGTGTTTTATGGGTTTGTGATTCATGTTTGATTCATGTTATTTGTGTCATGTTGTATGTGATTGTTGTATGGAATGTTGTTATATGTGAACGTTTAATAGTGTCATGTCTGTTGATATTTGACAGTGCTGAAATGAGTCAATAGGGGTTATCTGTCAGGTGATACTAGAGAGGCAAATCCATAAAAACCAAAAAACACTCCAGAACTCACTCAAACAAACATTTAATCCAAAACCAGTCATTGTAATAGACACAATATTGGTTCTGAGTATTGATTCCTTCTTAATGCTCACAAACAACAATTCTGGCGAAGGCAATCTGCCTATGCCTAACACATACCAAGTAAACTGCCCCAACTACAAAAGCGCGACCTCAATAATTTTGTCAAAAATTACTCAAACTAGTTACATGTCGTATGGAGGATATATGTAATGGTCTTTTCAATGAATATGAAACTCAACACAAGTATCCGTAAACATAGTAGACAATTTTCAGGTATATTGTGTTTGATTTTTACCTTTATATTTCTAATGGGGGTGATGCTGCATGCATCGGCTGATTATACTGGTACCTTTCTCCTCATAAGTGTTAATCCAGAAACCGCATTTGTTACACCTGACGGGTCCATTCACCGATTACCCGATGCCACTTATATTCAAATTTTCTTTGACTATGTAACACAAACTGCTTCTGATAAAATTGTGCTAGATGGGAATAGTTTGTATCTGAATCGTCAACCTATGGCTGATCTTGCAGTATATGCGGAATTTGTTTCATTTAATGAAAATCCCAACAAGCACTATCATGGTAATCTGAATATCACTGGGTTACCTGTTATGTATGCACATTACGGTGAATACTCTATTGATATTCTGGAGAATGATAAGCCTACAAGCGTATTATTTGATTTCAAGGAACTAACAAGAGGTTGGTATAATGTTCAATTTCGTGATTGGGACGACCAAATAGTTATTGATGACTATGAACGTGGTGACCAAGCGGTTCCACATGGGGGCAATGCTATTGAACCCGACCATCCTAAACGTTATGGGTACACTTTTACAGGTTGGGATAGACCTTTCACTAATGTAACACAGCCTTTAATTGTCAGAGCCTTATACGACAAAAACCCTTACGAGGTAACATTTATTGCTAATGCCGATGCAGATCCTGCTGTAGTTCCCAATCCAGAAAGTATGACTGTGCTTTTTGATGATGCGTACGGCACATTAGCCGCCATATCTAGGGATTATTATACTTTTGATGGATGGTTTACAGAGCCTGTAGGTGGCGTTGAAGTGACTGCCGCTACTGTCTTGAAACTTGCAGAGGACCATAATTTATATGCCCACTGGACACCCATTGTATATACTATCAGCTATGTATTGGATCATGGTGAATTACATCCGGGTGTTAACGCGAATGGCAATCCCAAAGAGTATACAGTAGAAAGTACTTTCCCAATAAATATTGAAAATCCTGCAAAGTTTGCTTATGACTTCCAAGGCTGGATGATAACATATGCCAATGAATTCACCACACCCTTGCCCTCGGGGGGTATCCCTATTGGAACTACCGGCAATATCATACTATCTGCACTCTGGACACCTGCAAAATACAATATCATCTATGATTTAGGTGTTGATGGTAGTCTACTTGATCCCACAAACCCTGATGGGTATACTGTTGAGAATTTTCCAAATCATTCTATTATTGATCCAACTAATCCTGACTATGTCTTCATGGGGTGGAAGGTAAAATATGAAAATGGTTTTAAAGATCCTGGTTTAAAGTTTGACTATGTGATTCCTGCGGGAACCACTGGGGATATTACGTTTTATGCCCAATGGATACATGAGGGCGGTGTGTCTAAAGATATTGTAGATAGATTCGTGTTTGTTGAGGATAATCCAGTTTCTTACGATATTTCGTATGTTTATGAAATACCCGCTAATATATCTGACGTTGAATCGTTTAAGATTGTTGATTCTTGGCTTCCTAAAGATAGTCTTAGCTATGCTGGTTCTTATGTTTTAAAAATTGATAAAGAAAATGTTACCTCAACAAACATATCAGTTGTGCCTGATGATGGTAGTGTTACTTTTGTGATTAATCCAGTTGCTCTTGCTGATAGTGAAGGCAAATTGTTGACTCTTATGGTTACTTTCATGGTTGATGATGCTGCACAGGGTATTTCAAATAATGTCAAAGTGTTTATTAATAATATTCTAGTCGGTGAGGATACGGAAGCTCTGTGCCTGATTAGTTATGATCCTAACTGGCCAGTTGTTAATAACCTGCCAGTTGCGGGTAATGGTGCTGTGCCGTCTTCTTATTTGTATAAGGCGGGCTCAGAAATTACGGTGGCCGGTAATGATGGAGAACTCGTGGTGGATGGCTGGGTTTTCATTGGTTGGAGCATGGCTATTAATGGTAGTGGCGGCGTGTTTGTTGAGGATGACATCTTTACAGGTAAGGCAGATACAGTGTTGTATGCGCAGTGGGTACCTGTTGGGGATGTAACTAAGGAGATCCTTGGCGGCCCAGCTGGCTCGTATAAGTCGGGTGACCAGATTAAGTATGTAGTTAGTTACAAAATTCCAAGCGGTATAGGTTCTGGTGTGTCACTTAAAATTGTTGATACTTGGACTCCTTTGGGTGGTTTGACTTATGTGGGTGCGTTTGTGAAGATTAATGGTGGCGTTGTTACTGAGGGTGTTGATTATACTGTTGTTTCTGATGCGGGTGAGGTTGTTTTCACGTTTGATCCTTCGGTTGTGTCAGGTGATGCTGTAGTGGAAATTACGTTGAGTTTCACGGTAGGTGTTGCTTCGGGGGGTATTTCTAATTCTGCGACGGTGCTTAT
>NZ_WRFL01000070.1:0-10755 GCF_009778815.1 Candidatus Bathycorpusculum sp. | reverse complement strand
GCTTCAGCAACAATTTCAGTTGGAGCTTCAACTGTTGCAGTTTCCTCAAAAGATGCTTCAGCTGGAACTTGAAGTTCAACATTTTCTACCGGAGCATCAGCAACGATCTCGACTGGAGCTTCAGTTGGAGCTGATTCGATTGGAGCTGATTCTCCTGGGGTTGTCTCCATAGTTAGAGTTTCGAGCGGGGTTGGTTCAACTGATGTAGTCTCTGCGGCTGGCACTGTTTCCACGTTTGCGGATTCGATTGTGGCAGTTTCAACCGGAATTTCCATGGGAGCTGATTCAACCGGTGCTTCTGTTTTTGGAGGTGTTATTTCTGGAGTTGCAGGGGCTTCAACTGGTTTTGAGACGCCAAAGAGCTGGTTTGTTGCGTCTTTTATTATGCCCAATTCATTTTTGGTTGTTTCAAGGGTTATTGAGAGAAGGTTGATTTCTCGGACATATAGTTCTTCGTCGATTTCGCCCACGACATGTTGGATTTCATAATTGGCAAGGAGCATTTCAAGCGTTTTTAGTTGGTTTTCTAGTTCTTGGGTTTTAGCTTGCATTTTTTCTCCGAGGTCTTGGCGTTGTTTTTCGATTTCAGTGATTGCTTTCACGATATCTTCTGTGAATGAGTCACGTGTTTGTTGTGAGATTTTGCCTGAGGCACAAAGGCTGTCTATGGCCTGCTTCTTTTTTGTAGCAAGGTCGTATTCTTCATTTAATCTTTTAAACGTGTATTTCCATGAAATCATTATTGGTTGGCACCGCAGTGGAGTATCGCAGAATCAGAGATAACGTTTGTTAACATGCACATATATCGGTCACTATTAAAAACTGCTGGAACAGCAAAAAAAGAGCGGTTTTGCAGTAAAAAACAGCCGCAACAAACAGGTTTTATGTTTATCAATACAGCAATTTTTTATGTCCCTAAACATTTGGACTATCACGTTTATGTTAATTTAGAGATACTTCAAACACAATTATATAGATATACATGATCACCATTTTTTGTCGTCAATCATAAACTCAGAAAAACAGCACTCAAACAAACCATTGCCAGCACGCAATAACCAGTATTTATTGACAGCAACCACCCATGTGTCACCATATTTTCACAGATGAGAGACTGAGCAAAGTTATCTGTGAGTGGTTTTTTTGAGAAGTTTCTTTTTAGGAAGTTTGGGTTTTTTTACTCGGGTTGTATCAGCAGTCAAACGATCACCCATAAAGTAATATCTGCATCAGATATAAAATAAACGTTTAATACAGTTTCTTGACTCAAAAAAATAGCTAAAGATCATGTTGTTATTTTTTGTTGCCGCTTGGGAACCAGTTTAGCAGCAGACCCGCCGTTGAAAATATCGAAATACAATAAATCTTCTCGGAAAATTATGCATCAATTTGCTTGTTTGTATAGAGCAAGTTTAATTCATGTTTGGCTGTCTGGAATGGTATGAAAAAGCATCTAGCGTAAAGAATGTTAAACAGTTATTTAGCTTAAAAAAAGATATATGCCACCATTACTTTTAGTTATGTATTATTTGCAGAGGGGTATATGGCATGGCTACTAAGTCTAAGTCTGGTTTGCATGGTTCACGACGTAAAACATTGTTAGTTGTTGTTTTGGTTGTGATTGTGGTGTTGGTTACTTCTTTGTTTGTGTATAGGTTTTTGGTAGTAGATAATGGGCCTATACGTGTTAAAACGGCGGCTGAGCTTAGAGACGCTGTTAATAAGGCAGAAATGGGTTTGCATATTGATATTGCCCTCACTAAAGACATCACGCTTGGTCCTGTGCTCAATATTCCTGGAGGGACAAATATTACTCTAACAAGCGCGGCTGAGAATGACTTTTTTAGACTGATTGGTCTGGATAGCCAGAAAGTTATTACTGTTGATGGCGGCGCAGTGTTAACCCTTGACGGCATTATCGTAACTCATGGGAACGGTGATAATGGCCAGGGGATACTTGTTAATGAAGGCGGGACACTCATCATGCTTGATGGCGAGATTTCGGGCAACACTAACCCTTGGGGTATGGGTGGGGGTGTAGCCATTAATCCTGGCGGCGTTTTTGAGTTAGTTGGCGGGGTGATTTTGGATAACACCGCAACAGGTGGAGGAGGCGTGTACAACGAAGGCGTGTTTAAAATGACTGACGGCCAGATTACCAACAACCAAGCTACAGGCGGAAACAGCAACTATAATGAAGGAAATGGCGGCGGAGTATATGTCGGAGAAACGGGTTCGTTTACTATGTCGGGTAATGCAGTCATTGATAGCAACACAGCCCACAGATATGGCGGCGGAGTATATGTGATCCAGCGGGCTTCGTTTAGGTTATCGGATGGTAAAATTTCGGGCAATACCGCATTTGGCGGCGGGGGCGTGTACACTGGAGGTGTGTTTGAAATGACTAGCGGCAAGATTACCAATAATCAAGCTGTAGATGGAAATGGAGACGGTGATGATGTCGATGGCGGCGGAGTATATGTCGGAGAGGCAGGTTCATTTACTATGTCAGGTGATGCAGTCATTGATAGCAACACAGCCCACAGATATGGCGGCGGAGTGTGTGTAGCTTTTCGTTCTTCGTTTAGTTTATCGGATGGTAAAATTTCGGGTAACACCGCTGCTTCTGGCGGGGGTGTGGGTGTGTGGTTTGGTTCTTTTAGCATGTCAGGCGGCATGATTACTAATAACAGAGCCACCAACTATGGGGGTGGCGTGTATAACTGGTATGGGTATGGAACGATCAATAGGTCGGGTGGTGAAGTTTCGGGTAATACCGCTGATGTTGGCAACGACAGCTATTAACTAACAAATAAACCCATCAAAACTCACTAGACCTTGGCTCCTCAGAAAAGCAGGAGCCACAGCACCTATTTTTATGGAACTTCAAGAGTGATCGGACATGCCAAAAACGATAGCTACCTAAGCAGGCGTATTTGCGGCATAATTAGCTTGAAAACAAACTAATCCCCGAGAGGTCACAACTATACAGCAACAGAGAACAAAGAGATAAGGACACCTTTGGATGTTTTACAATATGATATAGTGCGGTCAATCAAAACTAGAGCATAATGAGAGTAAGTTCACTCAAGCAGACGTAAGAGTTGATGAATTGTCTACACAAGAATCATGTCGCAATGTTTAAGCAGCTTCTTGGCTTGTTTGATTCTGCATCTATGGGTCAAATAGGCGCTAAACCAGAGCAGACCGCTAAAACCAAGCACATGTATTATTATCCACAAATCTAACATTATATTCCCCTCTATGTCTCCAGGTCTACAGAAGGGTTTATTTAATTTTCCATTCCCTAAAGAAAAATCAGCGGGCAAAGCGGGCGTCTAGATTTATTATTTTTGTGTGTCATAGTTTATTTGTGTGTTTTTTGAGGCGTATTTTTGAGATATAGAGAAATTTATCAGCAGGCTAAACAGATTGATCACTTAATAGACAAACAGGCAGATAAAGAGAAACACTTTCCAACTCGAGAGAAACTCGAAGAACTAGTGCTGAAAAATTTTTCGGTGTTCTATGTTGTGGGTTGGGGCAGGCACAAAGTCATCTTTGGCAGCTATAGAGCAGACCAAAGAGTTGTTCTCAAGATAGGCCTCCATAGAAACATCGAAAGTGATCACCATGCCTACAAGGCAGTTCCTGAGCAGAAACGGCATCATTTTTTTGCTAAAATCTACTGGCATACCAGATACTGTATACTGCAAGAATATGGATTGCCCGCACAACCAACCCCAGAGCAGATACAGGAGTTTAGATATGCCTTGGCTAGGTATGGTATAGTCGATATTAAAGCAACCAACCTGCGCATGATTAAGGGTGAGCTACGGCTGGTTGATGCCAATACAACACGCTTGCCCATGCCTATAATTCAGCAAAAACTATCAGACCTCAAACGGATGATTTTCAAAAAACTGGGCCTCCGCTAAGCCCTGCTTTGAAATACTTTGTTTAGCCGTAAAGGTGTGCAGAAAAGATATCAAGCAACAACCCAATACCCCTTGATGTCATCTAGTCAAAAAGCCGCCGTTAGCACGCAAAATCCGGAGAATTGGTTAATAGATGTCATAAAGCATCTCAATCATAGCGTGCTTGAGCAAAATCAGGTAGTTACCCGCGCCAATAGCAGTCTTTGTGTTCTCTGCAAAGGGTCGCGGTTTCTTTGCGGTAAAACCCGATGCCCCATCATGGTTAAAGTCAACACTTTTCTCAAAAGTGTACCTTTGATGGACAGTCAAGATATTGCAGGCAGCTCTCCGCCCAGTGTCTTTATCGGACGAATCGGCTACCCCCAAGTCTACATCGGACCACTGGTACCACCCATTCAAGAAGACACAGGCATATACGATTTACCGGAGCAGTGGTTTGGCAAATCGATAGATGAGATTGTAGGCTTTCGCAGCATGCTTATCCGCGGCAAGCATATGGTTAATGTAAACAAACTCCATCAAGCAGGCAAAATCCTCGATAAAACTCGAGAGTTAGCACTTGTGGATAACAGCGTTGACACTGAACTTAACCTAACTAAAAAACCGCAAGGTTCCATAACACTTAGCGATGATGTGCAACCATTTGGGCCCTCAGCGCCTATTCGCGATCTCAGGGTTGGTAACGCACGCTACAATGACAAGATAGAGAAAGCTTACTATGACACAGATCTAGGGTCAATTAATGCGGTTGTGGATCTCTACAACAAGGGCGTCATGGTTAGCAAGATTCAGAAGGCCTTCAGCGTAGGTGCGTTTGGAGTAGAGAAGAGGCGGCGATTGGTGCCCACGCGATGGAGCATAACCGCTGTGGATGATATCATCTCAAAGAGCTTGGTAGCGAAGGTGAAAACATTTCCGGAGATCAACGAATACCAAGTCTATGAATCGATCTATCTCGACAACATATTTGAGATCCTCTTAATCCCCGCTCAGTGGAGCTATGAATCCATAGAGGCATGGTACCCCGGTACTGCATGGAATCCCAATGGCACAAGCACTGCCATATACAGTGACTGGGAAGACAACAACGGTCGAACCACCTACGCAGCCATCGGCGGCTGCTACTACAGCGCCCGCTTAGCTGTCTGCGAACGCCTCCAAAAAGAACGCCGCCAAGCCACCGCAATTGTGCTACGCGAAGCCCGCCCGGGTTATATCATGCCCATCGGTGTCTGGCAAGTTCGAGAAAACGTCCGCAACGCAATGCACCAACAACCCTACAAATTCAAAACACTCGCCCAATCCCTGCAATTTATCGCAACACGATTTGAGATTCCCCTGCAACGCTGGATCCTGCAAAGCGAACTCTTAAAAAGAACACTATTTCAAAGACGCATAAGTGACTTCTTTACACCCAAACAGGACACATAAACAAACAATAACCCACATAACCTGTGGAAATGAGGATTTGAGACAAAAATATTTGTGTCCGGTTTTCTTTATTGTACGTAGGTAATTGAGATGGCCCTCTCGGTAGTAGCTAGTTACAGTTTTAGACAGCATTTTGCTGTTTTAGCAAACCAAGCCTACATGTGGTGCACTGATTTTGATCCTCAAGATCATGTATTGATGGGAGACCTTAACGCTAAACGTGAAATCATACCTACCTCAGAGAGGTGTATAACTTTAAAGGATACCTTTCAAACAGAGAAGGGCACAGTAGTGAAAGAAAAGCTTGTGCAACTCGATCCCGACCAGTTATGTTGGGTCGCGATACATCTGTCGGGTCCAAATAGATGTTCTAGGTTCATCTACACAATCTCTGCAGAAAAAGACGGCTCCAGCCTTGAGTTTAGAGCAAACCACATCGAATACCAAAACCTAACCCAAAAACAAACCGAACAACTAACAAAACAACTACGCAAACATGATGCAGATGTTTGGGCGCTTTTGGCTAAAGCCATGAAAAAAGAACTGCGCACATAAGGTTATGACAAGTTTAAAAAGCAGAACTTTATACCTTCACTGACCACACATGCCTAGCTTTGCGGCTAAACAACTCGTACTGCCCTTCTGGGCTCAAAAAAACAAAGAACCCCAAGAGGCAGCCGCAATTTTTGCCGTTGCAGAACTAAACAGAAACCGAGGCGGAGGGTTACTATCAAAACAACCCCCCGAAAAACTCGTATGCATCACTAAAATCGGCTACCCCCTGTGGATGTTTCCAAAAAATGGCACCACCCTAATATTTGACGGTTTAAACGACAAAGACTACAACATACCCTACACAGAAATACCCTCCCCTGAAACATTCACAACCAGCCTAGAACAAAAACAACACCCCCGCGAAAACTATGCCACCTTCTTAGCGGATCATACCAACTATTTCAGTCAACCCCAAAAAGAGAAGCACTTCACTTTGAGGGGCTTAATTGCTGAAGAAGAATTTAGAGAAGAAATCAGCAACTATAGAAAAGAAGCCATCGAAACAACCCAACCAGACACCTTGCTCTCACCCACACTTGAAGAAGCAACCATTGCCGCTACAATACAGGAACTAGGTAAACTTGAGGGGTCACTTAGAGCAGAAGAAGAAAAACTCGACAAATGCCTCCAGCTTCTAAAAAAAACAACTAATCAATACATAACCGAAATTGACTATCAAATCGCGGCAACAACCGAGGAAGCGGATGCAAAAATCAAAGCTCAAGAGGAACTGGACAAACCCCAAACAACTAAACTTAACAAAGAATACAGTCGAAAACTCAAAAACCTAACAGAGAATTTTGAGGGAAAACTGGATAGTTTTGTGAAGCTACAACTTAAAATCCAAACCTCAATAGAGAAAACCCAAGATAATATTGAACAGTATAAGCAGGAAGCTAAAGCACATGCCAAAAAAGGGCATAAAATCTATGAAAAACGCTGGAAAGAGAAAATTAAAAAGGCTGAAAAAGAGCTCTCTGAACTTAAAAAAGAAATGAAAAAAATCGATGAATCAACCAAAAAGACATCTAGACAAAAAGAGCAAGATATAGCAGAGCTTAATTTTGAATGGGACACCAAAATAAAGTTAGTTTGTCAGCCGCTTGTTGTCCTTGAGGAAACCAAAAATGCAAAAATCACGGCGTTTAGGCAAGAAAGTATTCAGCTACGTGAGATAGAGAAGCCGGTATTGGAGGGTATAGAGAAAACGCTCAGGTATAGAGCGGTAATCGAGGCAGTCTTTGAGGGTTTAGGGTTTAGTGACCCCGCACTTAGAGCACCAAGTGTGGTTTATGTGCCCTTCTATGTGGTTAGATATAAGACTGATTTAGCCATACGTTACTTGTTTATTGCACCCTCAATAATCCAGAAAGCTGATTTTAGCTCAAAACTCAAAGGTGCATTGGGCATGTCAAAAACTAGAGATTTGCTTGCACCACGTTTCAACTCCGTAGCCAATTTTATCAAACAAGCTCAAGAGTATACTCAAAAAAACAGTGCCTTTGAGAAACAATTTTGGGGTTTAGCTGAGAAAAATAACTTGCTTAAAAACAGCACTTTTCAAACAAACATCAAAAACGGATTGAGTATGCTCCAAGAGGAGGGCCATCTTTCTCAACGAGAAATCGAAACCCTAATTCGGCAACTTGAAGCCTAAGGTATCAAATCAAAACTTATGTACTCCCCTTATACTATATAGGTTGCATGCATATGGTTGATGATAACGGGTACATACTAAAGGTTTCAAATCTATGTGTAAAGATGCAACATCAAGTTTTACTTGATCATATCAACTTTAAGGTAACAAGAGGCACCACCTTAGCGGTTTTAGGACCCAATGGCGCGGGTAAAACTGTGCTTTTCCGGACTCTGCTAAATCTTGTTCCCCACACGGGTTCAGTGGAGTGGATGGAAAAAACTAAAATCGGCTATGTTCCTCAGTATGTAACGGTTTCAGATATACCCATGACGGTAAACGAGTTTCTCTCTATGGGAAACGGAATCAGCGTTGGGGATGCTTTGGATATGGTTCGCTTGAGCAACGCAGGTATTGAAAATAAACGGCTTGGAGTTCTCTCAGGGGGACAGCTACGGCGTGTACTAATTGCGTGGGCGTTGAGCGGTAATCCTAATGTTTTGCTTCTTGATGAGCCAACAACCGGGGTGGATATGGACAGTGAAGAACCTATCTATCTGTTGCTCAATGAGATTAAAAAGAAACAAAAAATGACTATATTACTCATCACACACAACATTCACATTGTACAAGAATATAGTGATGATCTGCTAGCACTTAACAAATGCGTTACCTTCTATGGGCCCTCCTCAGATATAGTCAAACATGAGGTTCAGCATCAGATCCATGGCGGACCGGTCTGTGTTGAAACTACGCGGAGAGGAACCTAACTGCTTGATGCAACTTTTTTTTATAGTTTGTTTCTTGCCATATTTGTAGGCGCTGCCGCAGGCTATCTAGGATCTTTGATGGTTCTTGAAAAGATGGCTCTTGTGGGCGATGCGCTCTCACATGTAGCATTACCGGGTTTGGCTCTGGGTACTGTTTTGCACTTTAATCCCTATATCGGCGCGTTTGCTTTTTTGTTTGTAACAGCCATTATCATCTGGCAGATTCAGCGTACAACCAAGCTTTCCTTTGAGGCTCTTGTGGGTGCCATGTTTACCTTAGCGTTAGCTTTGGGTATTTTCATGTATGGTGGTGAACTTGAAGCGCTTGAAGAGGCGCTCTTTGGGGATATCTCGCAGGTTACTTTGATGAGTACGGGTGTAGCGGCCATTGTTTGTGTTGTTGCCATTGTGTTAACCAAGATTATCTATGATAAGCTGGTTTTGGTGATGATTTCTGAGGATTTGGCGGTATCTAAGGGGATAAATGTGGCGCGGACTAATCTGCTCTACTTGTTTTTGGTCTCAGTTGTGGTTGCCATAGGCATTCAAATTGTCGGCACCCTGCTTGTGGGTTTTCTGGTTATCGTACCGGCTATAGCAGCTAAAACGCTTAGCACCCGTATGAAACGCTATGCACTGTTTAGTTCAGTCTTTGGGATTATCTCTGCTGCAGGAGGCGTTTTGCTTTGGGGTTTTGTCGAACCGATTTTAGAGTTTCCAGGTCCGATGGTGGTTTTTGTAGGAATTGCTATATTTGTTGTTTCATTGATAATTAACTGGCGACTTAAACTAACTTCATAGGGAATAGATATGAATCGATATAGCGGCAAAACTTCAACAGCCATAATCCCCTACCCCGACAACAAAATTCTACTCATAAAACGCAACACCCCACCCTTTATTGGTTATTGGGCGCTTCCGGGTGGTCGAATGGATCCGGGGGAAACTGTTGAGCAAACAGTTATTCGCGAAGTCAGAGAAGAAACGGGGTTAGAGTCCGTTGTTGTGGAAGTGATTGGGGATTATGTTGAGAAGGGTAATAAGGATAATGTGGAGTACGAATACTATCCTAGGTGTTTTGTTGTTAGGATTGTTGGTGGTGAGTTGCGAAAGCAGGATAGTGAAGTGCAGGAAATGCAGCTTTTTAGTTTAAATGCTCTGCCTACGCCTTTGGCGTTTGAGCATGAAAAAATGTTAGAGGATTATGTTTCACGCCAAAAGCGTGAACCATAACTACTATTATTTAGTATTTGTTGGTTTTGTCTGTTGCGGCTGTTGCGGTGCTGGCACGGGGATTATGGAGGAGGCTTTGTTGAGGTTTTCCTGCTCGTTTAGTATCAGTGAGATGGCTTTGCCTTCGGGTACGATGATTTTGGTGTTGTTTTGTAGTGAGGTCATTATGGTTTCTAGTTGTTTGAAGGTTATGGCGCTGTCTTTGAAGTAGGTTGTTAGGGCTTCGTTGCGTAGTTTGGTTGCTTCTGCGTCACCTTCTGCGATGGCAATAGTTGCGGTTTTTTGGCCTTCGGCTTGTAGGATGGAAGCTTGTTTCATGCCTTCGGCGCGTTGGATGGAGGCGTTTTTTTCTCCGCTTGCTAGGGTTGCTTGTGCTATGGCGGTTTTTTCGGCTGCTTGGCGTTCGTTGTCTGCTTTTAGGACTGATTCCATGGAGCTCATTAGGCCGCGGGGGGGTTCGAGGTCTTTGATTTCGGCTCGGACGATTTCTATGCCCCAGTCGCGTGTTTGTTCGTCGAGGGCGTCTTTTAGTTTTGCATTGATGATGGGTCGTGAGGTGTTGGCAACGGCCATGTCCATGCCGCCTATGATGTCGCGGAGCACGGTGCGTGAGAGGGTGTCGATTTGGGATTCATAGTTGTTGACAAAGTATTGTGAGGCTTTAACCGAGTTTTCTTCGGGTTTGACTTTGTAGAAGACTACTGCGTCTACAGCCATGAAGACTTTGTCGCGTGTGATGACGTCTTGGCGTTGCACGGGAGTCATGCGTTCGGTGATGTTTACTTTGATTATGCGGTCGACAAAGGGTACAAGTAAAGTTATACCCGGTTGAACAAAGCGCTGGTATTTGCCAAGGCGTTCAACTAATCCTCTCTCGGTGGGTCGGACGATGCGTAGTGATGTGATGATTACATAGATAAGGACTACTATGGGGATGATTATAGCCATTATTTGTATTATATCTACCATTTCAATTTCTCTCCCTTTTGCTCGCCTATTATACACAATGCAGACAATTTAAAGCTTGTTATTAGAAATCGCACCATTTTAGCGTCGTTTAGGATTTCTTTTGTCTTGTCCCAAAATAATTTCCCACCCGAGTTATCTTACGACACACTACCTCACCACCCAAACTCTGCAAAACACCTTTCCAAAAATACCGCACCCACCCAACTAAAAACATGGTCAAAAT
>NZ_WRFL01000069.1:0-11147 GCF_009778815.1 Candidatus Bathycorpusculum sp. | reverse complement strand
GTTGTTTCAAAGAAGACCGCGATGGTGGATTTAACGCTTAAACTTTGGCACGCATTAACCACTGAAGACATCTTTACAGCATTTCAAAAAACCGCATTACTTATCTTTAGGTGAACACTCTCCCTTCGTTAAACCTTCAACAACTACAACATCAACATCCTTGTCAGTTTGGATTTGCTCCATAATTTCACCCTCTTAATTATTGCCTACAATTTCCTAATTACCTCTGAGCCGTTGAGTCCACTCTTAGAGTACTCTAGAATAGCTTCTCAAAAACTCAGAACCGCTAAAAAGAACCGGTTAAAAAAGACCTTGTGCCGCTTTATGGTATATCTCTAGATCTCTCTCAGAGAACAAAACAAACCGCACCAATTCCAGCGTATCTTCTTTGGCCAAAAAATCCTTTACGGCTCCAAGGGCAACTCTGCTGGCTTCATCTGTTGGATATCCATAAGCCCCTGTGCTGATGGAGGGAAACGCTACCGTTTTAAGTCCATTGGCTACAGTAAGTTTGAGACTATTCCAATAGGCTCTTCTTAGCAGTTTAGCCTCTTCATAAAGACCCCCACGCCAGATCGGACCAACAGTGTGAATTACATGTTTAGCTTTGAGGTTTCCGCCCGTGGTGATAACCGCGTTTCCCGTGGGCAAACCATCAGGCCACTCCTTTGCCCTTAACTGTCTGCATTCTTCGAGAACCCTAGATCCGCCTCTACTATGAATAGCTCCGTCCACCCCGCCTCCACCTAGAAGCGTCGAGTTCGCTGCGTTCACAATAGCATCTACGTCTTGATCGGTGAGATCCCCTTTGATTAACTGCACCGTTGCGGTTCCAGCCTTGAATTCCATAATTAACCTGTACACAACAGCCTATTTAACTATACCAGCAACGACCATACCGCTGAACCCATAAAATAAAAACCAAACCCGATAAACACAGCTGAGCAAAAAACGGTAATTCCAAATCGAACCCGATCATTCCAGAAACGCTGAGACTTGAAAATCAAAAAAGCCACCGCCGCATACCATGCAAAATCAACCAACCAATGTACCCCCGCAAAGATGGAAAAACCCAACAACCCAAACAGCTTGGCGTTAAGTATAAGCGCCGTTCCAACGGTAAGCCACCATAAAATAAACCCGGCATTTACCGCCGTTGTGTAGATGCCTGCAAACACGGAATCTCTCATAGGACCGGTTTGGATTTCTTTTTGGTTATGCCGGCCTTGAAAAGACTGTATCCCCATAAAAACCATCAAAGCGCCTCCTATTAGGCCAATTCCAATTTGTACCATGGCTGGAATTGTGAATTGACTTAGAACAAAGAAAATCAGAATCATCAAGGGAAACTCGACGATACCATGCCCCAAAGCAATTAGAATCCCCGAAATCTTGCTGGTTGAGGCTTTTTTGATGGTGAGTGCAAAAAGAGGACCCGGCATGAGCACGCCTGAGAGCGAGATCAAAAGCACAGATAATAAAAACACGGGAAACTCAGTAATATAGACCATTGTCTCACTTACTCAAAGATACCCTTGGCAGGCTCACGTTTTTGAACTTTTAGTAGTTCTTTTTGCATTTCAACTATATCGGTGCTGTCTTTGGCTGTCACATAGCTATCGAGCAGTTTTTGGTTTAGTTCAAAGAAGGTGTGGCCCCAGGGAAAAATATCTAACATGGTTTTTGCTTCTTGCTGAAAGCCTGTAATGTAGAGGGTTGCTGCAATGGCCTCAGCTGTTGTTAGTTTGGTTAGTTTTCCAAAATTGACGGGGTTGCCTGCAATTAGAATGGGCAGGCAACGGCTTGTGCCCCTAACGTGTTCGCCCATGACTTTTTGGGCGTGTTCCCAACTACAATCCAAGCCCACAACTCCGAACTGCTCAACCCGTTCCCGATCGGCGGGGGAGAGCGCGATTTCACTAAAGGGGTTGAGTACAATTGCTCGTTTAGGCAAGAATTTAATTTTGGTAACTATACGGGCAAAGCCTCGACGGCTAAGGCGAAGGGCCGTGTTCTTTTTGGGGTCATCTTGTGCGGCATGATAAATATTTATCCTAACCGCAAAAGCAGACGGCGCCTCAGAGACGTCTTCAGCACTCACTACTTTTTCACCTTTAGATGATCCATCGGGGTTTCGAGGACTTTGGGAATCCACTCGATAACATCAGTGGCAACCATGTGATAACCAAAATCTGAGACAACAAAATCGCCTGCCGCTCCATTTACAAACGCACCACAAACAGCAGCCTCAAAGGGATCTGCATGCATGGCCATCAGTCCTGAGACGATCCCCACTAAAACATCCCCTGTTCCACCCACCGTCATACCCGCGTTACCTGTGAAATTAAGCTTGACGCGGTTGGAGTCGCAGATAAGGTCAACTTTACCTTTTAGCAGTATGGTGGCGTTTAGTTGTTTAGCTATTTTTTGAACCGCCAAAATCTGCTCGTCTATTTGCTCAGGTAAGGCTTTGTCTGTGAGTATGGCATATTCGCCTCCATGAGGCGTTAGCACCAGCGGCACTTTGAGCGCACGCTTGAATTTAGCAAACGCTTTCAAACCGTCAGCATCAAGCACCAAGGGTTTCCCCGCGGCCTCAACGGCTTCGATACAAACTTTGACGAACTCTTGGGTTTTAGGGCTTAACCCCAAACCCGGCCCCATGGCAACAACATCAGCAAGCTCGATAAAGGGTTTGAGCGTTTCAAGATCAGTCGGGCTTAGATTGTCGCTTTCGAGTTTAACTGTAATCAAATCCGGTGAGATGGAGGTGATTTCATAGGCATTTTTTTTGGGAGACGCCAAATAAACTAGATCTACGCCGCTGCGCATAGCCGCCAGCGAAGCCAGCACAGGTGCACCAGCATAAACCGTGCTTCCACCGATAATTAGCAAACGTCCAAAATCGCCCTTGTGAGCCGTCTCGCTTCGAGGTTTGCGGGCTAACTCAACATCGCCTGGACCTGCAAACTCTTCAAACTCTAAGGGCAATCCAATGTCACCTACCACAACCTCGCCTGTGTATTTCTTGGCGTTTTTTAAGCCCAACTTTGCTCTATGAAACGTTACCGTCAAATCCGCTCTAACAGCGTTGCCCAGCACTTCACCTGTGTCCGAGTCGATTCCCGTTGGAATATCAATGGCAAGTTTGAAACCTGATGCGGCGTTTATGGCATCTACAACTTGACGTATGGGTGCTCGGAGTTTGCCCTTCGTTCCAGTTCCAAGCATAGCATCGATAACGATATCGGCTTCTATAGCGGGAATTGCGGCGCTATCGTTAATTTCAACCACAGAAATTTTGGTTTGAAGGGTTTGTAAGATCTCATAGTTTCTCAGTGCTGCTTCATGGCTAATATCGCGGTCTCTGCCAACTAAAAGTACGGTAACTTCAAAACCTGATCTTAGCAGATGTCGAGCTACTACAAAGCCATCGCCGCCATTACCACCCAATCCACAGACGATTGCAACACGTTTGCCTTTTGGGAAGCGTGCCATAATCTCTTGTGAAACATTTCTTCCTGCCAGCTCCATGAGTTGGAGGAGACTGACACCGAAGTATTGAGCGTTGACTTCTAAGGCGCGCATTTCGCGGCTCGAGATGAGGCTGTTTTGGTTTTGCATAACGACGCCTCTTATCATTAGTTTCATGGGCAGATAAGGCTATCTCTGATCTGTATACAAAAGCATCTCCCAACACACTTTTTTAGGCCTGAACTTTTTAAATTTTTAAAAACAGAGAAACTCTGCCAAATGAGCACATTTTTTCGAAAAACTTCGAAGCATATATAATCATGCCTGACCAAAAACCTGCTTTACATCTAAGCAGGTGAGTTTCAGTCTGCAAAACCGCTAAAAGCGGGTTGGCGTGTGTTTTGAGTTGTCTTGAATTTGTGGTTGCGGCCAAAAATTCTCCAACCAACCCCCAAAACTCACGCCCAAACCCAAACCTAAAGCTAAATTTGAGTAAAATACACCCTAAACGTGTGGCTCAACAGCCTTTTCACTCACAATTTTGTTTGACAGGATTATGCAAACCATATTTGCAACCTCCAAGTCAGCTCTAAAGCGCGGTAAGCAACCCTTTGTTGGCTTAGTAATTCTTGTTTGTTCCTGCATGTGGGACATTTTTGGTAAAGTTTTTGTTTGTTTTTCGAAGTAGTTTCGAAAAAAAATCGAAATAACACATTTTACGCTAAACAGTTAAAAAATCATCAATAAAATAATCAAAATAGCGCTATGTAGTGAAATTTTTCCATGGGTACGGCAAAAACTCGCCTACGACTGCCGAAAACCAAATTTCGCAACCCCGAATTTCCCAATCTTGGACAAGTTCCCATCAAAACAAGGAAAAGATTATTTTTAGCCTCCACGTAAAAATTCCGTGGATTTGCTCTTGAACGCGGATTTAGAATATCAAAAAAAACTGTGTTTTGGCGATGCTTTTGTATACCAAACCCGCCTATCCTCAAACAACATAACCTCAAATCCGCCAATTTTTGCCGCAACCCCCTCAACACAATGGAGGTCGAATCGTGAATTTTGAGTGTAACATGTTAATTTCAGTGCTAAAATTAACCAAAAATGGCTCTGCTTTAATCAAAGATATCAATACCGAAGCAAGACTCCCCCAAACACTATGTATGGAATTGCTCCAAAAACTGCAAAACGAAAACATCATTAAACTCAAAAACGAAACAGCTGAAATCAAAACCGAAGAACGCATAAAAATAGCCATCAAAACCGCCACCCTAGGCGCAGACATACAACACATAAGCACCCTGATGCACTGGCAAGAATTCGAACAAATCGCCGCCATAGCACTCAAATACAACGGCTACAGCGTCCACAATAACATACGCTTCAAACACGAAAACAAACGATATGAAATAGACGTAATAGGCTGCCGCAAACCCCTAGTTATCTGCATCGACTGCAAACACTGGGCCCACACAATCACAACCTCAGCACTACGAAAAATCGTAGAACAACAAACCCAACGCACAAAAGCTCTCTCAGACACACAGCCCAACACCAAACTAAACCTCGAATACACCCAATGGGAAAAAGCAACATTCATCCCCACAGTTATCTCACTAATACCAAGCGCCTATAAATTCCACGACCAAGTCCCAATTGTGCCCATACTATCTCTACAGGACTTCATAAATCAACTACCCTTCCATATTGAAAACGTCAAAACACACCAAAAATTTATAACTTCAACATATATAACCTCAGATGAAGGCTTGGGCGCATAGTAACTGGCTCTTTGGAGCGAAATACTGTACGATTACCGAGGTAATAAAAAATGACAATACAGTTTAATAAAAAAAATTTTGTCATTGCCTTTTTGATGCTTCTTCTATGTACCTCATTATCCATAGAAACGATTGTAAACGCTGATATTGAAGTACCTAAAAATATTGAAATACCTGAGGATGTTGACACAACAAAAGTTCTCTGCTTCCTAAGAGACATATTCCAAATCAACACTGACAAATACGACGCGACCTTGTTAGAAGCCTCAGCAAGACCTTGGAATGATGTGGCGTATACAACCGGGCAGTATGATCTTGCATATTCTGATTATGATAATAACGACGGAGACTCAGGTTCCTTAACGGTGAGTTTTGGCTTCTGGAACAGCGGACTTGTTAGCTGTACTATTTATCCTGTACCTAACTATGGCGTCATACACTATATTCAAAAACCGGGTGATGATTTGCGTAAAACAGCCACAGGCGTTTTGCAAAGATACCAAACATATACCCAAGATGAACAAATAACTCAAATGATTAATCTGCTAAAAACGGCAGATCTCACAAACGGCTACACAAAAACAAACGGTAACCTACAACTCTCAGTTATAGTCAACGACGCAGGGACCTCTTTTATGTGGAGCAACACGGTAAATGGCGCTGACTACAGCAGACTTATCTTAGGATTTAGAAACGGCGAATTAAGGGACTTTACCGACAATAGAGCGTTTTACGTTTTAGGTAGTACTGTGGTAAATGTTTCTGAGGAACAAGCTATCAGTATAGCGCTTGAGCAGGCTACAAGTCTTTCGTATACATTTGATGGTGAAGTGATATCGGGTTTTAATATAGTTAACAAACACATTCAGATCCAGCCTTCTACCATATCTAGACAATCGGAGAGTCTTTTGGTGCGTTATCCTGTTTGGATTGTTGATTTGCCCTTAGAGGATATTTATCCCGGTATGATTTCTTTTATTAGAGTTATGCTTTGGACCGATACTGGAGAGGTAATCAGTGTTCAACCTTTAGGTTCCGGTTTTCCTAACGGCTCAATTAACAATTCAACCCTCGAGTCATCAACACTTTCCGACAGTGGTTTAAGCTCTGATGCCAATAACCTGCCTTTAGTTGTGTACCTTGCGGGTATATGCATAGCAATCATAATTCCCATAGCTATAGTTGCCATAGTCCTTAAAAGAAAAAGCAATCAAAAGTAAAATACCGTATGCATCTGGTTTTATTTGAGCGCATTACAAAAAAGAACGGTAGTTTAGCCCGTTTACATGCTCACTTTTGAAGTACTCTCAAATTTACACTACCCCCCAATCTTGAGGATACCCATCTTTGACATCCTCACAGCAGGATAGAGACTCAAAACAAACATCACTGCCAATGCTGAAATCACCCAAATAGAAATCATACCTATCGTTGTGACCGTTACAAGCGGATTAGTCATCAAAATCAAAAACGTAATAATCACACCAAAAGAAAGCCCTATTCCAAAACTTGACAACAACACAAGTGCACTCTCAAACGCTGACAATTTGACGATTAGGTTAGGCTTTGCACCCACAGCACGCAACACAACAAACTCTTGACGTTGCTCATCCACAACCAACATCATATAACTAACCAAACAAACAGCCGCTGAAGCCAAACTAAACAACGGAATAAACATAATAGTCTGCCAAGCTGCACCTAAAAAGGCCTTATTTGCCTCTAACGTCGGCTCTAAGTCAAAGACCTCCAGATTCGGATCAATCGATTTAACGATGTGCCTTATCTCAGAGATAGTTACCGATCGATCAGTTGAATCTTTAGGAGTCACTAAGAGTAGATTTGAATACAACCTATCCGTGGCGTTCATCAACGTTTCTAAGGGTACATATGTAACATTGCCGTTGTTTATGGGGTCGATACAAACACCTACGATCTTAAAAGTTGTTTCAGCAGTTCTGATACTCTCCAACAAGGGATCGGCAGTGTAAATTTTTTTACTTGCATCACGGTAATACATGGTTTGAGCAATAGAATCTCCTATAACTGCTTCAAAAGGTTCAGTCTCACTTAGACTTCGTCCCATAGATGAAAAATCTGTAGCCATAGTGCAAGGGTCTACGCCGATTACAAGTGAAGTTCCTTCCCGATCACCCCCAATAATGGTTTTGATACCATTAAGTGCCGTATAGTTGCTGATTTCTCTAATCGGCATATATAGAACTAAACGCGAATCAACTAAAGCCACACCCGACATACTGTTTAGCTGCTCAGCAACTCTACTTGGAATGACAAGTTCAGAATTTGCGTAATCAAAATCACCGTTTAGCGGTGTCCCTGTAAACTTGGATAACAACAACTCATATTGACTACCCATACTGCTGTGCGCAACCATGATAAGACCCGATCCAGCACCCGAGGTTTTTTCTACCCACCCAGTTGTAGTGTCATTAGCAATTATACCGCCCGCCACTGAAATTGTAAGTAAAACAAAAACAATCGACAACAAAACAACAATACGCACAACCGAAGATAACCGTCTAACCATACTCCTTGAAGCAACACGCCAAGTCAACCCTGAACGCGAAATTGACCTATGCTTACCGCCAAACACTAATCCATAATAATTCACAGGAGAGAGTGCATCAAGCGCCGTCATTTTTGTCGCCCTCAAGAGAGGTTGCAAACCAAAAAATAAGGCCAAACAGAAAAAAACAAAAAAAACCACCGGAGCAAACCACCAATTACCCAAAACATAAACCCCAAAAACAACAGTGGCCGCCACAAAATCAGCAATAAACCCACATAGGATGCCCAAAACACAACTCAAAGCCACCACACCAAACAACTCAGTCATAAAGTATCCCCCAACCAAACTATTAGGGCACCCAGCCGCTTTGATTAAACCAAAATCTCGGGTCCTCTGAGCCATCATCAACGAAACAATAAACGAAGTCAAAACCGCACCAACAAGAAAAACCAAGATCCCCATAAAAAGAATAAACTGACCAAATACAGATGTTAACCCAATCGTAAATACATTTGACGATGCAGTTAACCCAACACCAACACGACTACTAAACAGAAGCAAAAATAATGTCGAGGCGACACTCAACGTTAAAGTAACCACAACAAGGCCACTCTGAAGACGCCTGCGCAACAAATCATTAATGGGAAAACCCGCACCCCTACTCATCAGAACTCGCCAATTTGCCATCTTTTAGTTCAATTACTTGATCTGCAAGTGCACGAATTTGAAGATCATGAGTGGACACCACAACCGTTTTACCCTGCTCTTTTAACAGATGAAGAACCTGCAGAATTTTTTCAGTGTTTTTTACATCTAAATTCCCCGTAGGTTCATCAGCTAAAATCACATCCGGATCATTTGCCAAAGCCCTTGCAAAAGCAACCCGTTGTTGCTCACCCCCGCTTAACTGCGCAGGAAAATGCGACGTTCTATGCGCCAACCCAACCATCTCAATCAACTCCAAAGTACGCGCTTCAATCTCACTGGGTGCCTTTCTTTGCCATTCCATCGGAAACGCAACATTCTCAGCCACCGTCAAGGTAGAAACTAGATTATAGGCTTGAAAAACAAAACCCACATGACAACAGCGAAAATCAGAAAGAAAATCCTCACTCTGCCCCGCCAAAGCTTGACCCACAACAAAAATTTCGCCACTACTTGGACGATCAATACCGCCTATAAGATTTAACAACGTCGTTTTCCCCGAACCCGAGGGACCACACAAAACTGCAAACGTAGCTTTAGGTATGGCTATGCTTAGATCTTTTAGAACCTCAACATTATCTGTACCCACTTGATAGGTCTTTGAGAGGTTCCGTGTTAAAACCATCCACTGGTCCTCTTTTTGTGTAACCATCCTGATTCCCTGTCGTCAGACAGTGAGGTGTGTAGCTAAATAATACTTGAGGTACACTTCTTTACATGTCGCTCTGGTAGCATGTGTCTACATTGAGGTTGCCGCGGTCACGCTTTAAAATTCGCACCTTCTCAGGTATTTTGTCTTTTTCCCAATCGGTCCAGCTGATTTCCCGAAACAGCCACTTCTTTCCCAGATGTGCCGCAACAACCGCATGCTTCTCAGCATGTCCGGAGGGTATGAACTGATCGAGAAATCGAAAGAGCTTATCGATTTGTGCCTTGGGGTAGTACGCATAGTAGGTGGCGTTTTTAACTTCAAAGGCATAGAGATGAGGTCCTCGTCGAGCAATGATATCGGGCAGGGGGTTGAGACTGGGATTGCTCACAGGTATGCGAACCGCATTATAGCCTTTTTTTTGCAACAATTTGACTAGAGCGGTTTCACTGTAGAAGCCTCTTTTACGCCAGCGCCGAAGCCGAACCCGATCAAGTTCAGTGCTCAAGATCTTTTCCTCTTCTACACCCAAGTGGCGGCGGTTTAACATAAAAATTATTGCACCCTACGACGCAAAAAACTGTGTTGGGCGATGCTTCTGTATACCACACCTCTCCAGACACACAAGCTGGTGAACACTGGTGAACATAAATAATTATGGTAATACTTATACAACCATAACCACACAACAGTGATTACTCAACATTAACACAACCAAAATATGGCCACTATATGCAATACTAACAGCTACAAAAGTGCCCAAGCCCCAACATACCCAAATCCCATCCAACCCCCAAAGTCATAAAGAAAAAACCCAAAGACAACCCGTATACAGAAGCATCCCCAAAACACACTCACAACCCCTCCCAGCCAGCCCAGCAAAAATATTTGAGCCTAATCGCCAAGTTTGCCAAATGCGCTAAAGACTGGAAAACTCTGACACACAACCATTTTTTGTTGCTCAGCTGGACTTTGCGTTATTTTGGCCAAGTTTGCTTTGTGCCTTGGTTGGCGCTAAAAGTTGTGTTTGAGTGCCGAAGGGTGTTCGAAAAAGTGCGGATTTGCTTTGTCCATAGATTTTCATCAGTACTTATATGAGGCCCCGATATTCTCCATGCCAAGCCCCTTAGAGCACACCAAAAAAGCCTAAATTAAGGTGAATTGATTGTTTGGAGGTGTTTTTGCGGGTTTTGTATTTGTGTTTGGTGATAACCAATCTGGCGCTTTTCCACTGCTGGGTTTTCGCGGCTAAACTGCCTCATTTTATCGGTTTTTTAGGATAAAGTCAGCTAATTTTTGTTTATTGGGTTAAAAGAGTTAAACGGGTGGTCGTTATTTTTTATCTGTTGGCAGGTTTGATTTTTTGTTGTCTATTTGAAACTTTGACCATTTTTGTGTCCCAGCAATTTTTTGTTGTGTGTTTGGGTTGTTGACTGTTGTCTAGTTTTCTGAGGTGGTGTTGAGCAATAATTTTTTGTGGCTTTTTGTTGTCAAAGTTTGTTTGTGTTTTGTGTTTGGCGAGTTTATTTTTTTGTGCAGGGTTTTTTGGGTTGTGTTGGGTTGCTGATTTTTTGGTTTTTGCTGGTGATGCCTGTAGCTGACTGTTTGCTGATGGTTGCCTGAGTTTTTTCTTTTTGCACTATTTTTTGGGTTGCAGCCAATTTGGCGGTAAACTTTTTTGTTGAGGGTGAACCGCGATGACTGATTTTTTCTGGTGTTGTTGGAAATATTGCGATTGTACTTGACCGGCAAAAATTTTGACTGTTGGAGTGTGGTACCTGACACTTGTTAATTCTTGTTTGGTGTTTGAGTTGGCATCTATCGTCTCTTTTGTGGGTGAGTTTTGCATCTAATTTGTTGTCTGCCCTTTTGAGGATCGGTGTCTTGCTTGTGTTGTATTTGGTCTGCTCATCAAATAGCTGAGTAGATGTGGGTGTTTGGGTGGGTGTTTGGGTGGGTGTTTGGGTGGGTGTTTGGGTGGGTGTTTGGGTGGGTGTTTGGG
>NZ_WRFL01000068.1:0-11480 GCF_009778815.1 Candidatus Bathycorpusculum sp. | reverse complement strand
GCGGAGTTGCCCGCTTTTAACTGTTTTTTCAGAACCACAATTTTTACATTCAACCATAACAGCCACCGGCTGAATTAATATAAACACACCCTACAATATATCTATTGGTCAACACTCTCAAAATTTTAAATCGGACAACCTCCGTGTTAGTACTGCAAGGAACACGAGAAACAGCGGGCTATTATAGGCTACGTAATGTTTTCTAAGATAGATAATAACTAAAATCCAATAACTAACCTGTAGCTTTATTCTGCTTTTAATATGCTCAGTTTTAATTTATAGATTACAAGTTTAAATATTCTATTGCTATAAATGCATGTTCGGTATGTAGATAACAAATCAAATGAGCGGTTAATAAAATGGTGAAAAGTTCAAAAAGAAATTTAATGCTCGTTCTTTTGGTCGTAGTTATAGTTTTAGCGGTTGCCAGTGTGATTGGTGTAATGTTTGTGCTTGGTGTGTTCAACGGGTTGGATCACTCCTCGGGTACATTTATAATGCAGGTTGAAAGTCGTACAAGTGGTGGATGGACATTTTCTGCTCAGAGTGCTCAAGGTTACAGCACTATTTTTCGTGATCTGAGTCAGGAAGAGTTGAACAAATTTTCGGTAGATAGCAGTATTGCTGAGGGTGAAATGCTGTTGATTTTAAGTCAGGATGATAATAGTCAATCCATCAACCTTAGTGAAGGGAAAATAACTCTGTCTGCTGAAGACCTTGGCATGGACATGTTTAATCCTGGTCGGGTCAGTATGCAGTTAAAGTTTAACGGCGCGAAAAATCTATCTGTGAATATTAGTTGGCGTTAATATCGCCACTTTCTTCTCTGTCATGTTCTCTCTTTTCCCTTTCGTCTTCTCTATCCTAGTTGCATCCTTTACCTGTTTGTATTGTATGGTATCCCGTTTGTTTTTTACAGCAAGATATACAGTAGTTCTTTGTCAAGGTTTGTTAGCTGTCTTCCTCATAGAACCAGTTATTGTTAGTAGTTTAGAAGGTTCAGCTAAGCTGTCCTAATGTCTCTGTGTATGTAGCAGATGAAACTTCACTGCTGATTCTCTTTGGTACATGTTCTGATATTTTTTGTATTCATCAAGTTTACTTCTACAGTTCCACTTGGTAGATGAAGTAAAACAGGAGAAGTAACAAAGACTGATTTAGGTTTAGAAAAGGTAGTTGTGGTGGGCCCGATCGGATTTGAACCAATGACCAACAGATTATGAGTCTGGCGCTCTACCTAGCTGAGCTACGGGCCCAAACATAACTGCTACATATTGCTATCCCAAACAGCATTTAAACATTTTCTGCCACTTTGATAAGTAACTAATCGATAAAAGGAAAACCCACATAATCAGCCTAATCAACACTTCTAGTTTCCCAAAATTGCCTGTTTGTTGCGTCGCCACAAAAGTAAACCTTCAGCTAAAAACAGTCCCGCCGCGCCAGCGGTAATTGGAACCAAATATAAAACCGCTAAACTTGGACTCAAATCTTGAAAGAAAAACTGAACCCCTAAAATTACAGATTCAACAATTAGTATACCAAAGAAAAAAAGGGAGTAACATATTAGACGAGGCACAAGGTTTTTGCCGACCCACACATGCCCAGTAACACTAGTTTTTTCCTTTGCAACGTATGTACCGTATACGGTTTTCTCGATTAAACCCAACGATTCCAACTTCTGTAATTGTCGATATGCGGTGCTTGGACTAGATAGATTGGTGCCGCGCATAACTTCGCGTGGTCCAACAGGCTTGTCTTCTTTAACCACAAAAGCATAAACACTCAATGTGTTACCTTCTAAATCTTCACAGCCCAAGCCATCTCCTCCATTTAACTCCTAGGTCTGATGAATGCTTCTGTGCCGTATTGATCAAGCTGAAACATTTGATTATCCGATAGAACGGTATTGTAGATGTAGCTATTCCCTATAGGTGTTAGACTGAGTTGCTTGAGTATCTCTGTATTTGTAAACGTATCAAGGAATGCGCTGTTCCCAACATCGCAATCTACATCCGCATCCGACATTGCACTAGCAAATGTTTGGATGATACCTGATCGGATAACATCAACAGGATTTATGAAACCATCCTCCGTTAGAGCAACACAATCCAATCGAACCTCCCAACTGCCTGAAATTACAAGCAAACGCGATTGCCCGGGTGCAAAACGATTGTCAAATGCGTTGTCTCCAATATCGACTACTCTGGTTGTCAAATAACCATCGTTCACACTAGTACCGTCGTCTGGTTGAAAGTACATATGATGATTAGCGATTGTTGCCGATCCACCGTAGGATGATCCATCGTCTGGTATGTCAATGGTAATCCGTCCAGTTACGTCAACCCATGTGCCGTTCATGTTTAAGTAGATATACGAGTTGGTGCCTGCATCGTTATAGACAGTTCGCTTGTAATATTCTACGCCCTCCATCCAGTATTCTTCTTGATATAAATAATTCCAAGGTGATTGAGTCATTGTGCCGTTCGCATCAAAGTATGGACAGGGACTATGCCAGGTTAGGTTATACCATATTCCATCAATCCACGCGCCCTCAGCTGTTCCGCCGTGGCCTCTACTCCCTTCACCATCAAAGATTGGTCCTGTCTCAGTATTATTTTGGATGTTCTGATCTGCCCAGAAATTTATTCCAACTAGAAGGGCTGTATAATCAGAGGGGTTAGTGGCATTGACAACTACATAGTAGTTTATTGTTGGTCCGTTGGTTTGGGTTATGGGCGTATCGGGATTTGTTACAGTAAAGTCAGCGTAGACAACATCAATGTTGATAGGTGTTATGGGTCCCTGTATGTGTGTAATCCAAGGTCGAATGTTTGAGTTTAGTTCTGATACAAGCAGAGGAGTTGCAGCCAAAATTCCAATCGAGATCGACAGTATTAGACATATGCTGATTTTTATTGTATTTTTCATGTTTTTCCCCTAAATGCATTTAGCCTAAAGCAACTATTAGCTCTGTTTACGGAACAACCCTGTTCCAAAGCGGAACATGTTTACCTATAAATAAACTGATGAAGAAACTAAAAATTTAGTTCCAATTCACTGATTTAGAGGTTTACCGAACCATTTTTCATACCATGTACTGTACATGTTGAGGCATTCCTGCTGGTATGTTGCTTTATCTTCTTCTTTAAGGCAACTAGCAAGTTCTAAATTATGTACAAGTTCATCTTTTGCTTCCTGTAGGGCCGAGTTTATGTCATCTAACATATCGTTGCCGCCGGTTGCGTAATCCTTTGTGGCCTGTCTCAAAAACGCTCTTTTCTGATTGATTAATTGATATATTTTGCCTTCACTCATATCTGCACCAGACAGGTATTTTGATTGCTAGCCATTTTAACGTTGTGTTCGCTCATAATGGTAGAGATATTCCTGAGCATAACCCGCATATCTGCCAAAATAGCCCCTCGCAAATTCGCCGATTTTTAAATATTCACCGTTAGTGAGCGAATTGTGACTCTGCATCTTTTTAACCATCTCCGAGGGTAGCTGATCTGCATAGTGATTTAGTATAACGCGTTTAACCCAAACATCCACCGGAAACGCCTCAAATTTCTCAAGCGAAAAAAGCAACACACAATCAGCAACTTTTAAACCCACCCCATAAAATTCCAACAATTGTTTTCGAGCATCCAAATAAGACCTGCCTTTCAGTGCGTTTAGGTCAATTTTTTCCTCGAGAATTTTTCTAGCCGTTAATTGCACATATTTTGCACGGTAACCCAAACCGCATTCCCTCAGACCACTTTCACTGGCCCAGGCTAAGCTCTCGATTGTGGGAAACAGATAGAACTCTTTACCATCAAACACCTGCTTTTTACCATACTTCTCAGAGAGCTTTTTGAGCATCTGCTCGATGGCTGCAATATTTTTGTATGCCGAGCAGATAAAACCAATAAGACATGACCATGGGTCCTGTCGGATAAGCCGCAATCCCTCAAACTGTGTTAATGCTTTTTTAATAAAGGAATCTTTAGCGACACATAGGCGGATATGTGTTAAATCATCGTTTAACCCAAAATAATGTCGCACAAACTCTTCTTTGGCACCCTCGAACTCGAGTTCATTGCCGACTTGGCGGATTTTTAGAACCGTTTCACCAATAACACCATACCACGTATCACCGGTTTTTTGCCAGCGAAACACCTGTCCGCAGCAAAGCGAGAAATCTAAATCAAAGGCAACCGTTAGATGCATGATTGTTAGAGCTCCATGAATTGTTCAGGTTTAGCAATATATTGGGGGAGTCCTTTTCTTTTTCGTATTTCTTTGATTGTTTCTTGGGCAAGTTTGGATGAGAGTTTTTCCCAGTGGTCAAACATGGATTGCCAAACTGCTCTGCCTGAGGTGGCTGAGCGTAGCTCTTTGGAGAGGCCAAAGGTTTCAGCAACTGGGATATACCCTGTGATCTGGGTTAGTGGTCCTTTTTGTTCGAACTGGATAACTTTACCCCGGCGAATATTGAGTATGCGGTTAGAGTCGCTTGCTAACTCAGAGGCTACTGATAATATGATTTTGTAGATGGGTTCTTGGAGGCTGGGGGTTGCAGTTAAAAAGCTGCCAAATATCGCTTTGCTTACCGCATGCTCAATCTCCGAGGCGGCTGCATTTGGGGCAAGTGCAAAGTCTATGAGTTCTACTTTGAGTTGATGTATGGGTTCACCGCAAAGAGGTCCTGCAGCGCATGCATACTTAAAACCTGCTTTGACTGCATCAAGAGTCTCTTTTGATACCTGTTGTGTTCTGCCCTTGACATCAACTAGTATATTCTGATATTCATCAGTAACCAAGATCTGACCCTTCTCCTCAGAGCCAACATCGTGCTCTAGTTTCGGTATAACCTGCACTCGGACATTGTTTTGTTTATCTGGACTTAATGCCAACGCAACTACCCCACTTTTCTGTGCGTACTCTCCATAAACAACCCGTGGAGAGGAAACCACCACATCAATACCCAATGTGTCTTTTAGTTCATTGATGGCGATTTCAAGGTGCAGTTCACCCATACCACTGAGCAAATACTCCCCCGTTTCCCTATCCACTACGAATTTAAGGTTGGGATCCTCCGAGACAAGCCGATCAAGTCCCTCCTGAAATGTTTCTATGTTCTTTGGATTTTTAGGCTCCACCACAAATGTTACCACAGCCTCCGAAACATAGTTGATACATTCAAACGGTTTCATATCCTCTTGGCGCGCGAAATCCCACAGAGTCTCCCCCGTCTCAACTTTTCCTGTCAAAGATAGAGAAACCAAATTGCCTGCCAAGACCGTCTCAACTTCCTCATGCAGAGCACCCATATCAACATAGACTGCTTGCGCCTCAGTCTCTCCCCGAGCTTCCACAAGATGAAGCTTGTCTCCCTTTCTGATTTTGCCCGAAAAAACTCGTCCTGTAACACGTGTGCCGTCATTTCCATCTGAATAAACATTAGTCACAGCCATCACAGCAGGCGCTTCATCACGGCATTCTCTTAGTGCTTCCCCGACTTGCGATTTGATGTTACCGCCCCAGATTTTTTCAATACGATAACTCTGAGCTTTATGTGGATTGGGTACCCTTCGAGTTACCATCTCAAAGATGGCCTCATAAACAGGTAACGCATCCGCAAGGTTAGCTGACCCGCCGCTTCTACAGGTGACCATTATATCGGAGAACTTTAATCCACGTTGCTTGGCCATATCATATGTGAAGCCCCAGCCGTAGAGTGCCGCACCAAACGCCACGTTTCCCGTAATAGCACTTATTTTCCATTGGTCTTTGCAAGAGGGTTCCGCGTAGATCTCAATTAGATCGTTAAAGCTTGTGATGATGTGGCCAAGCTTTTTCTGGATTGTTTTCTCATCTAGTTGAAGTTCGGTAATAAGGCGATCAATTTTATTGATAAAAAGTACCGGACAGACGCGCTCTTCTAGTGCTTGTCGAGTCAGGATTTCGGTCTGTGCCATAATTCCCTCTACCGCATCCACCACCACTACAGCCCCATCAATTACCCGGAGAGCTCGCGTAGTTTTGCCTGTGAAATCTACATGTCCGGGTGTGTCCACCAAGTTAACGAGATACGACTCGGATTGAGTGTTATAGAGCAGGGCAATGTTTGCAGTTTTTATGGTAATTTTTCGCTTCTGTTCTTCTTCAAGATAATCAAGTACACGTGCGGTTCCTGCCATTTGTGGAGAAAGAAGCCCTACTCCCGATAGCAAACAATCCGCCAAAGTAGTTTTACCATGATCAATATGTGCAATAATACCAATGTTGCGGACGCATTCTTTTTTATCCATCAATGCTTGAATTTGAGGAATCTGCTTAAACCGCGGCATGCTATAACCCACAACACAATCATAGTTGGAACCGGCACTCCTATTAGCCTTTTTATTTCTAACCCTAAAACAAAACAAGAGCTATGCCGAAAAATGTTGGTATTGGTTTTAATATGTCTGCACTTTAACCTTGTTATATGCTCTACTTTCTGTCTATTCTGGTCGTTTTGGGTTCAGTTTACGGTACAGTGCTAATCCTTCGAAGAGAAATAGTATCATTGCAACTGCGGTCATTACTGTTAAAAACAAGAAGCTAATCTCAATAACTAAATCCTTAATTAGAAAGCCAAGTAGTATTATACCAACTTCTGCGGCGAATGCGCCTATAAAAAAGAAGGAGTAAAACATCAATCGGGGCACGAGGTTTTTGCCGACCCACACATGTCCATTGATGGTTGCTTTCTCTTTTAGGATGTAGTCGCCGTAGCTGTTTTTCTCTATCAGACCCAAGTTTTCAAGTTTTTGGAGATGGCGGTGTGCGACGCTGGTACTGCTGAGTTCTGCGCCTCGGGTTACGTCTCTTGTTCCCACTGGCTTGTTTGCGTGGACGATGTATGTGTAGACGTTTAATGTGTTGCCTTCCAGTTCGTCGCTAGCCATATTTTTATCATCACTTAATATTGTCGTGCCTGTTGGAAATTATTTCCCTGAGCTGTATCTGCTACCAAATCCAAATGAATTCAAACCAAATCCAGTGTTTCCGCCCTTGTTCTTTGTCAGCTCTATATGCTGTATGTTTTGGTCGTTTGCAAAGCTTACAACTGTATTGTTGCCATCAAAGCTAACTGAACCTATGTATTTGATCTCGAGGTGAACTGTTTGTACTTCCAAGAATGCTTCGTATTCGTCGATATCTGTTGCACCTGAACGGCCACAACATCGTGAAGATGTCATTTCGCATATGTCATGTGGAGTGCCGTTAGTTGAGTTGAAGGCAGGGGCTGAACAGTTAAACAGGTATTCATTGAAAAACCCGAATAATTCAGTTGGAAATGACCCACTTGAAAAATCGGTCATGATGACGCTGAATGGTTGCTTTAACAGTTCTATGTTATCTGCGTAGAATGTCGCTTCAAAGTATTCCATTCGTGCTTTTGGTTGATGGCTTAGGGCGTTATCGTTGAGCGTGGTTTGATAGCTGATCTCATGTGTACGTATATACTCTGTATTGAGTATCTCTCCATTGGCTAGATCGATGGTAAAGTATGCACCGGTAATTTCTAGGTCAAGCCAAGGTTCACCATATACTTGGATTGATTCACCATATGGTTGGCTTGTCTGGGCGTTTGCATTCATAAGGATTGCCATGGGTGTAACTGTTGCTATTCCGATTGCTATGGCGAGTATGCTTAATGCGACTAGTTTTTTTTCGATTTTCATTTGATTTTTCACTGTTTCTTATACCCTCATGGAAACATATAATGCTCTCCCAAGAACAAAAGGGCTATAGAGTGTTCTCTCTGAGAACAGCTTAGAGCTAATTTCGTTCTGGAGAGAGAATTATTAGTTGTTTTAGTGTTTGAATGGTTGTGATAAAAATGGACGGCATGATGGTTTACCGGTTAATACTCATTGGGTCACTTGTTTGTAGTATAGTTGTTCTTTTTGGAGTATTTCTTGTTCAGCGGAAAAAATGGAAAACAGTCCAAACTGCTGAATTTAAACGACCAAAGAAACCCTAACACCAAAACAGTCATTTGCGGTTGGCGGTTGTAGTTATCACACTTTCAATTGTCTGCTTACGGTTTTTGCTGTTGTTAGTTGCCATTTTAGTATTTGCTTTTTTACTATGCCATTTCTGTCTCTTCCTTACAGAAGAGTACTTTTTGATTTGTGATTTAGATAGGTTGTTTGTATCGTGAACTCTTTCCTTAGTGTGGACTTATAGTCATTGTTCTCTATGCTTGAGCGTTTTTTAAGTGAACAGAAATAGTATTTGGTTATCTCCCTGTATCTTGGACGATGAGTTCCCCTGAGTTTGTTTCCAAAAATTAACTTAGCTTGCTAAATAGCTGTTTTTACTTGTTATTTCTTTGATTATGTTGTTGGTTGTCATAATTTTAGCGTTGTACACATATTCAAGATACATTAGGCCTTGTTGGTGGTTCTCATCAGAAAGTGCGTCTACTCCGTCTTCGGCCACAATGATGTGATAGCCTTGGAAAAATGCGTCTGCGGCTGTGTGGCGGATGCCGATGTTGGTCTGTACACCGCCTATCACTACCGATTTTGCTCCCTCGCCATCATAGAGGTTTTGTAGCAGAGGATCTAGGTCTGTTTCGTAGAAGCCGCTGTAGGCGCGTTTCTCAACGATGTAATCTACTTTTTGATCTGGTGATATTTCCGAGATGACTTCTGCGCCTTTGGTGTTTTTGATGGTATGACCTCTCCATTTTTGTGTCACTTCTACATCTTGAGGATAATGAGCATCAATGCAGTAAATCACTGGCACAGCGTTTTTGCGTGCTACTGCAATTAGTCTTTGCAGGGGTTTGATGACACTTTGGATGCGTTGCGCTTTGTGTGGTCCAGTAAAAAAATCATTTTGCATATCAACAAGAATAATTGCTGGATTATTAATCATAAAAATACCCATAGAAACATGGGTATACTCTGTTATTATTGGTTTTCTAGGGTGTGTAGGGGGCTTTGGTGAGTTTTTCAGCACCATTTTTAGTTACCAGTATGGTGTCTTCAATTCGAACTCCACCGTAGCTTGGCACATAAATCCCTGGTTCATTGGTCACTACATTTCCCGCTTCTAGTATATCGGAGCTGTTGGGACCCAAAATCGGGGCTTCATGAATCTCTAATCCCACACCATGCCCAAGATTATGCACAAAAAACTCACCCATATTTGCATCTTCGATTATTTGGCGAGCTACTAAATCAATTTCTTTAGCTGGTATGTGAGGTTTAATGTTTTCAAATGCTTTTTGTTGTGCACGCTTTACGGTTTCATAGATTTCTGTTTGCCTTTGGCTGGCTTTGCCGACGATAAAGGTGCGGGTGATGTCTGAGCGGTAAAACCGATATGTTGCGCCTAAATCAATAATCACAAAATCGCCCTCTTTTAGGGTTCTTTCTCCGACTCCGCCATGAGGATAAGCACAGCATGTTCCACAGACTGCTATGGTTTCAAACGCTGTTCCATCTGAACCTGCTCTGCGCATGGCATATTCGGCTTCAGCGGCTACTTGTCTCTCCGTAGTGCCTGCTTTGATTGTTTGTGCGGCGGCTTCTATGCCCTTATCTGCGATTCTACACGCTTCTTGAATATACTTGATTTCTGTTTCATCTTTGATTGAGCGTAGACTTCGGATTAGTTGGTTGTTGGATTCTAGTTTTTCTTCACTACCCACCGCTTTAGCCAATGCCCGCCAACTATCAATGGAGAGGGTATCTACTGATAGTTTTTCTCCTGTTGCGGTGTGATGTGCGATTTTTTCCATTAAATTTTCACCGCGTTTTAAGAGTTGTACTTGTGTGTCTCTAACTTCGGCTTTTGCCTGCTCATAATTGACCCCGTTTACAAAAAGCAACTTTTCGCCCTCTTGGGGGATAAAAAGAGCGGCGGCTCCTTGAAACCCGGTAAAATAGGTAATATTAACTGTGTTAAAAACCGCAAAGTTGGTAGCTTTGTTTTGATTTGCCGCGGCCTCTTTGAGTTTATCGATCCGTATCAAGCTATTTCCCGCCAAAACAAGGGCTGTGGGGCTGGTTTAAGTTTTCGCCTAACGATTTGTAGTTCCAAGTTTGATACCGTTAGCTAGCAAGTCTTGCATAATGATGCATACAAACCCATAAAAAAACATGAACTTTTACCATGGTTGCCCATTACCTTAATATACTGTTCAGCTTGTTCCTTATTTTTAAAACTCTGGAGATTAGATGTTGTTCGGCTACGCAGGAAGAGTCTTGTATGTCGATTTAACCACCGGCAAAACTCATACCGAAAAACTTTCTGAGGAAACCGCAAAGAAATACATCGGCGGTATAGGTTTAGGCATGCACTTTTACTTGTCTAACTCTAAAGCTCAAACGGCTCCCCTGAGCCCTGAGAATCCGCTTGTTCTATCTCTTGGTCCCTTTGCGGGAACCATGTTTCCAACAGGTGGCAACGGTCATGCCTTTATTTCAAAGTCGCCCCAAACAGGCGGAGTTGCCGAAGCTGTTAGTCATGGCACTTTTGGTACTGAGCTCAAACGTGCTGGATACGATGTTGTAATCATAACTGGTCAAGCAAAAAAACCGGTTTATCTCTGGATAGATGACGACTCGGTAAAGTTATCTGATGCCACTAAACTCTGGGGCAAATCTGCTGGAGAAACTGAAGACGTTCTTAGAGACGAATTAGGTGATTACTACATCCGTGTTGCCGCCATAGGGTTGGCTGGCGAAAAACAATCCAAACTAGCAACAATAGTAAACGATAAAACTCATGCGGCTGGCCGAACCGGCTTAGGCGCAGTTATGGGCAGTAAAAATCTTAAAGCTATTGCTGTGAGGGGAACTCATGATGTTGCGGTAGCAAAACCAACCGAATTCTTAGAGGTCGTACAGGATTTCCATGAACGCATGAAAGGTCCAGCAGCAAGTAAATACCGCACTATTGGCTCCATTGAAAATCTCACCGTAAACAACAATCTCACCTGTATGCCCACATACAACTATAGCGCCGCACAATTCCCAAATATAGCTCAAATTAGCGGCGAAATCCTAAATGAGCACTACATAACCAAAATCATAGCCTGCAACAGTTGCGCTATGCGCTGTGAACATGAAGCTATAATCCGTGACGGTATCTACAAAGGAACCATGACCCGACTCGAATACGACAACGTCTGGGCTCTTGGACCTAACTGCGGTGTAGATCAGCCTAACTTTATTATCAAAGCCGCTGAACGTTGCTACTACTACGGCCTTGACCCCGTAAGTGTTGGTGTGACGATTAGTTTTGTTATGGATTGCTATGAGCGTGGTTTGTTGTCTCAGGAGCAGCTTGATGGTGTGGATGCACATTTTGGTAATGCGGGTGCTGTTGTTAGTTTGGTTGATAAGATTGGTCGGCGTGAGGGTGTTGGTGAGTTGTTGGCTGATGGGGTGAGGGTTGCTTGTGAGCGGTTTGGGGTTTCTTGTGAG
>NZ_WRFL01000067.1:0-11687 GCF_009778815.1 Candidatus Bathycorpusculum sp. | reverse complement strand
TTCAGTAACTTGAGACCCAAAGACCTGACCATCAACTACCTTCTGAGCAGCCAACACCTTGTCAGAACCCTGCTCAAGATAGTTCACCACATAACCCAGATCACTCCGAGCACAGTAGTAGAACACAAACTCATTGCCAGAGGCTGTCAAGGTTTTTGAAATGCTTGTTGGAGCGAGTGCAGTGTAACCAGCTACAGCTATTGCATTCTCTGTTACTAAAGAGCCAATTTGACCAGATACAACCTTGTCAGTAGCTACTGAAATTGTTGATCCAGCCAAATAGTAATGTACTGTATAGGTGGTCTCAAAGATGCTTGAGTTTACCCATAGTGCTGGATAGACCAATCCGCGTTCGCTGTTTCCGTTGGGGTTGATTTGGAATTGGAAGGTTCTGCCGGTGTAGTCTAGATCACCTGCGGTGTAGCTGAGGTCGCCTGGAGAGCGGAGCCACATTCCATAGGCATACATCTGTGGGATGGTGATTTTGCCAAAGTTGAGGGTTGCATTGGTGTTGCTTGGTTGTACTTGGGGGTTCATGCCGCGTACATCATGTGTTTTAGATAGGAATTCTGCAGATTCACTGTAGCTTAGTGCAAATGCAATATCGTTGCCTGTGCCTATGTGGTTAGAGGTTGGGGTACTAAATCCGTTGGTTAATGATGCAACATTGCTAGAGGTTCCAAGGACATTTAGGGCGTTATTTTTTACTGTGTAGTCGCGTAGTCGGGCGTTGGCAGCCAGATTATCGGCAACAGGAGAAGCAGCGCCGTTGAACCATGCGTTGATTTTATCTCGGACTACAGAGTTGCCATAGGTATTTGCGGTACCGTATGTAGTGTATTGCCACTCAGGGTTGCCGTAGCAGGATGCTTGTGGGTAGATGTTGAGGTAGTTTGTGCGTACAATTAGAGAATAGTCGCCGTATCGTGCTATTTCAATCCAGTTGACTTTATCACCGGTCATGCTTGGGGTGAGAACTCGGCCATCTACAACAGTTGGAACATCGTTATTTGAGTTTACTGTGTAGTAGAACACAAATTCATTGCCAGAAGCACCCAGAGTTTTTGTGAGACTTGTTGGAGCAACCGGGTTATAACCAGATATGGCTATTGCGTACTCAGTTATAGAAGCGCCAAGTGTTTGACCAGATACAGTCTTATCAGAGGCAATTTTTGTTGTTGTGCCAGCTAGATAGTAATGTACTACGTAATCAACAGGGCAGTCGTAGGTGTAGTAGAAGATAAACTCGGTGCCAGATGTGGTGATGGTTTTTGTAAGGCTTGTTGGTGCTAATGCACTATAGCCAGATATATCAATGGCAGATTCGGTCACAGAGGAACCAGCTTTGCCAGTTCCAGTTTTGTCTGGAGCGACTGAGATTGTTGTTCCTTCCAGGTAGTAGTGTACTACATATCCGACATCAGAGCTTGGGAAGATGCTTGATTGTACCCATAGGGCTGGATAAACAAGTCCGCGTTCATTGGTTGTTGTGGGGTCTATGTAGAATTGGAAGGCTCGGCCGGTATAGTCTAGACAGCCTGCTGTATTGGCGATGTCGCCTGGAGAGCGGAGCCACATACCATAGCCATAGATTTGTGGGATAGTGATTTTGCCATAGTTTGCTGTTGCAAATGTGTTGCTTGTTTGTGTTTCAGGGTTCATACCTCTTGCAAAATGTGTTTTTGATAGGAATGTTGCGGCTTCGCCGTAGCTTAGTGCAAAGGCGATGTCTTCACCTGTGCGTATTTGGGTGGTGGTTGGTTTGCTAAATCCGTTGGTTAGTCCTGCAGGGGTGCTTGCGGTGCCAAGGGTGTTTGCGGCAGTGTTTTGTACGGTGTAGCTGCGCAGGGGAGCGTTTGTGGGGAGGTTGTCAACTGCTGGGCCTGTGGCACGGTTGTTAAACCAGTTGTTGATGGCGTTGCGGACACGGCAACCGCTGTTTAGGTAATTGGTGCTAAGTGGGCTACTGTAGGGAGTGTATTGCCATGTTGGGTCGCCGTAGCGGCCGCTGCCAGCGTAGGTGTTTATGTAGTTTTCGCGTACAATCAGTGAATAAGAGGTGCCATCAGTATGGGTGTACTGTGCAATTTCTATCCAGTCAGAGTTGTCACCTGCTAGAGCTGCAGAGAGTCGTCTGCCGTTTACAGAGTAGGAGGCGCCAATAGGGTCGGCGGCGGAACTCTGCTGAACAGGCAAAAACATCATCAGCAACAGAGCGAGGGTAAGTGTTAAACATAGTGTTTTTTTTATCGGGGGATATTTTAGTCTATTTGAGACATCAACCATAGTTATCACATATTCATGTTTCATTATAATATAAGATAGATACCCCATCTAGCAGGTTATATATTTAGCGGGAAACCACACAAACCAAAAACACCCACCCACCAAGCACACAAAACAACAACAAACACCACAAACACACCCACCCAAAGAGACAATTATCAAAAATCACCCATAAACCCCCACATAACCACACAAACCACCAAAAACCAAGCCAATAACACCAACAAAATACCCCGAAAACAAAAAGAACAAAACACCCCACCAGAACACAAAACAGCATAACCGAAAGGTCGATATATGATCATAGAAGACGCGTAAATAATGCATTCCATGAGTGAGAACTAACAAACCAACAATGCAACGATATGTACCGAGGAAGTGGATGAGTTCAAAAGTGATAACAGCCAAATGTGACAGAAGTATCAACAATCCATATCTTTTAACATCAATAAATGTACAATAAGAGACGACTATAGCAATGCAATTAAACGTAACAACTGATTATGATATAAGAGTTGTATTGTATTTAGCGAAGAAAAAAGGGGTAGCAAACAGTAACGAGATTTGTATAGAAATGGGGATACCCTGCACCTACATGCACAAAATCACCAGAACCTTGAAAAATGCTGGGATAAGACGTGAAATACGCGGTTCAACGGGCGGTTTTGTGCTACAAAAAGACCCTGAGAGCTTATCCATATTAAATATTGCAGTCGCTTTTGAAAAGACGATGAATATAAACAGATGTCTAGAAGCAGACAAGTTCTGCAACCGAGACGCCGTACCCTTCTGCGCAGTCCGAGACATCTCGTTGAAGCACAAACCGAATTACACAACAGATTAAATGTAAAAATATCAACTTTTTTAAAACAAACTCAGCAGATAGAAAGCAAAAAAATCCATCACGTGTTATTGTAACAATCAACGCAGGGCTTCATCGTAGACTTTCATGGCGTCCTTTACAACTATACTCCAGTCGAGTCGTTCTACTACGGTTTGGCGTGCTTTTATACCCATCTCTGTTGCTTCCATTGGGTGCTCTAACAGATAGAGAAGAGCCGTTGAGAACTGTTGTGAGCTAAATGGAGGAACTAATAAGCCGTTTTTGCCGGTTTGGATGGTTTCAGGGATGCCGCCCACTGTGGTTGTGATAACTGGCAGACCAGTTGAGAGAGCTTCTAGGATGGCAAAGGGATGATGTTCATAGAAGGTGCTAAATGCAAAGATGTCGGCGGCTTGATAGAGTTTGGGTAAATCTTTGTCAGGGGTATAGCCTGTGAATAGGATATGTCTTTTGACGCCTAAGTGTTCAGCGTGGGTGTGGAGTTTTGTCATTTCGCTACTTTGGCCTTTTCCGGATATGATGAATTTGGCGTTTGGGAATCGTTTTATCACAGAAGGCATGGCTTCGATGAGGTTGAAGAGGCCTTTTCGTGCGTAGAGTCGGCCTACTGATAGGATGGCTATGTCGTTGGGGTTTAGGCCTAGTTCTTTTTTGATTTTGTGTTTGTTTGTTGGGGGTTGGAATTTTTTTGTGTTGACTCCGTTGTGGATGACTTGGATTTTGTTTGGGGGTATGTTGTAGTATGTTGTGAGTTCCCATTTGGTGAAGTGGCTGACGGCGATTATTTTTTGGGCGCGGTGCATCATGCCTTCTTCGAAGAAACGCAGGAATCGGTTGGCGCCTACGAGGAATTTTTCGTTGGCGTTTAGTCGCATATAGGGTTCGCCAGCGATGGCTTGGGCTTCGCCTTTCCAGGTGGAGTGAACGGTGCAGACTAGGGTTTTGCCAAAGTTGGGGGGGACCGCAAAGTTTGGGGTGAGGGGGAGTTGGGGGTGGGTGATGTCTATTTGGGCGGTTTTTTGAATGGTTTTGAGTTTTTGGCTACTTTGGGCGGCTAGCATAAAGGATTTGATGATGGGAGTTTTGGGGATCTTTAGAAATGATACATCGAGTTGGGGGTTGACGTGGAGGTCTTTTGTTTGGTTTGCACCGGTGACGATGTGGATGGGGTATCCGTTTTTTTGGAGCTGGTTGCTTAGGTAGTAGATGTAGCTGCCGGTGCCGCCTGTTAGCGGCCAGTATTCGGGGGATATGAAGCAGATTTTAGGTGTCATTGGGGGATCTCCGTTTTTTTGTTAGCGGAAGGAGGAGGTGGGTTAGGGTGATTGTGATAGCGCCGTTGAACCATGCTACTGAGCGGACGAAGTAGAGTACGATTAGTCTCATAGCGGTCCAGTCGTGGAATCGGTGTGAGATTTTTAGGGCTGAGTAGGTAAAGTAGAGGAGCATACCTATTAGTATGGTTGGGGGGCCGATCCAGAGGAGACGCAGGGTCGGTACCAATCCCAATAAAAACAATATTGTGGCTGATAGTAACAGTAGGGGTTGGATGTTCATGCCTGCATCGGTGATTTCGTCGCCTTTGGCTAGTTTTTTGTGTTTTATGTAGAGTTTGAGGGTGTTTTTGCCGTATTGGAGTTGTTGGCGGTAAAACGCTTTTAGGGTGGGGCGGTTGTAGTGGTAGCACACTGCATTGGGTTCGTAGGCGATTTTGTAGCCTTGTGCGGCTATACGGTAGCCAAAGTCGGTGTCGTATTGGCTGGGCAGATTCTCATTCCAACCGCCAACTTGTTCAATGATAGTTCTTTTTAGCAGCAGGTTCATGGTGGCTATGCGGTTGGTGTATTTGCCGATGCGTTGGTAGCGGTTTTTGAGCTCATAGCCGATGCTTTTGGCCCAGGGGTTGGTTTGGTTCCAGGTTTCTATGCCGCCGCTTACCCCCGCTACGGTTGGCTCATCTACTATGAGGTGTTTAACCAGTTTTTTTAGCCACGCTGATTCAACCTTTGCATCTGAGTCTACAAATCCTAAAATGGAGTGTTGGACAATTTTTTGGGCATAGTTGTAGGCCGCAGGGGCATTAAGATCGATAGATATTACTTTGATGCCTAGCTGTTTAGCGATTTGAACTGTGTTATCTTTGCTAACGCCATCCATAACAAGGATTTCTAGATGATCAGGGGGGTAGTCTTGTGCTAGAAGCGATTGGAGGCAGTCTTGGATGGTGTCAGCACTATTGTAGGCGGCTACAATTATTGAAACCTTAGGATAATAACTGGGCTGGACCATCATCATCGTTTACACCTTAAGATAGGCCCTAATAATTGAGAGAAGGATTTTGGAGCCATCTACCATTGGATCCACTCCTGAGTGTCCGTAGGTGCGTTGTTCAAAGGTTATAGGCACCTCGGCCACTCTAAAGCCTGCCTTAACTGCTTTAACCAGCATCTCGGATTCAATTTCGTATTCGCCTGAGGTAAGTTTTTGGGCTAGCAACACTTCACGTTTCATGGCGCGATAACCGGATTGACTATCGGTTATGGCAACCCCTGTGAAGAGGGCTATTAGGGAGTTAAAGATGTATACGCCAAATTTGTTGAGTTTGCGGGCTTCAACACGTTTGCGATTCATGTAACGTGAACCAATAACCATATCGGCTTGGTCACAAAAAACAGGCGCCACCACCTCATGTAGCTCCTCGGGCCAATGCGAACCATCAGAGTCAATAGTAACAATCAAATCGCCCCTAGCTTTGGCAAACCCAGCCCGCAAAGCATAGCCCTTGCCTAGGTGCTGTTTTAGGGTACAGACTTTGACATTGCGTTGAGAAGCAACCAGAAGCGAATTATCATGGGAACAATCATCAACCACAATAATTTCGGTCTCTAAACCAAGTTGGCGTACAGCCTCTTTTGTACGGTCAATAATGTTGCCTATCGTTAACTCCTCGTTATAGACGGGAATTATAATAGAGAGCAACATTTGATACTGCCCCATGGTTTTAACCTAAATAGGAGACCTTATAAAGTTTGGCTCCCCCAACCCTGTAATTACCTACCTGTAGAGGAAGCAAATGCAAACCACCCCCAACAACACAAACAGCCACGTCGATCAGAAAGTGTGGTTTTCTATGTGGTTTTTGGGTGCAGTGGTAACCTTTGGTGTAGCGTTTTTCCCTATGTTTTATCGTTTAGTGGAGGGGCGAAATCGGCATTTTCAAAATGAAGCCCAATTTGAGCAACACATCGCACAGTATCTCAAAAATAAAAACAAACAACCACCCCCACCCATAAACCCTGTGAAACCGCGCAATGCCAAGCTGTGGGCCGCAAGTATTATCCTTATCATCCCGGCTTTTATTATCATCTATCAGCTAAACAAAGACTTAGCCAGCCATGAAAAACAGCAAGATGCCTATCTTGGTGCGGCTTTGCCTGAGCGGGTGTTTATGCCCCAAACAGTACCGTTAACCACATATGTCTTGCTTACCATAGCTACCTTGGGGGTTGGAGCCGTGTACTGGCTGTATAAAACTGTAAATCTATATAACGCTCACTACAAAGCGCATCTAGCAGTTGAAAAAGAGTTAAACCGACTCCTGGAGGAACAAAAAAATGCCGGCAACTAGAGAAAAACGCTTTGTGAGCCATGGCGGAGACATATGGGGATTTAGCCGAAAGCACAACATACCCGTTGAAGAAGTGCTCGAATTTAGCGGCCCCATCAACTTTATGGGACCACCGCCCAAAGCAGTGGAAGCTGTTAAAGAACACGCCAGGTTAATCAAATTCTACCCCGATCCAAACCCGGTTGAATTCAAAAAAACACTTGCCGACTATGTGGGTCAAGGCATCAAAGCAGAAAACGTACTGATAGGTAATGGTTCAATTGAGCTTATCTATATGATAACTGAGCTTTTTGAGCAAAACTTTGATGCAATAATTCCAGTGCCCTCGTTTTCAGAATACGAAAAAGCAACCCTGCGCTCAGGGGGTAAAATTACCTTTGTTCAGTTGCCAGCAGATTTTTCGCTGGAAAACGCAAAAATCAAAGAAGCCATTAGCCCAGACACAAAAATCATGTGTCTTTGCAATCCTCACAGCCCCTCAGGCAGACTCTACAAAAAACCAGAAATTATGGAGTTAGTAGAGTTTTGCCAAAAAAAAGACATCATATTTAGCATTGATGAGAACTATATTGAATTTGCCCCAGACGGCCAACAACACACCGTTGCAGGTATGGTGCAAAAATATGAGAATCTGTTTGTTATCCGCTCAGTCACCAAATTCTACGGTATGGCCGGATTACGCTTAGGATATGCTCTTGCGGCAAGCAGTCTTATTGAAAAACTTGAAACAATACGCCAACCATGGAGCATAAATGGCTTAGCATGCCAAGTTACCCAAGCAGCACTCAATGACCAAGAATTCACCACCACAACCAAAGAAACCATCAACAAAAACAAAGAACAACTAACAAATGATCTAAACCAAATCAAAGGCCTGCAGGTCTATCCCTCCACAACCAACTTTTTGCTCATAAAACTAACCAACCCAAACCTCACCTCCACCAGCCTCAAAGAACAACTAGCAAAACAACGCATCCTAATCCGAGACTGCAGTACATTTATGGGGATGGATAACAAACACATCCGCATCACAGTACGCTCAACCAAAGACAACAACCAACTCGTCGAAAAAATAAAACAAATAATAGACTGCCTTGGCAATTAAAATAGTGTATTTGCTTGTTTGGTATTTTCCCAAATATTTACAACGTCCATGAAAGTAGTCTTCTGTTTGAAAATATAAAATAAGAGTGTTAACTAAGTAACGTTTTTGTGTGGAGTGTGTTGTAGGGTTGGTTTGGTATGTTGTATGAAGTGTGGAAGCAGGTTGTATTCCAATCGTGTTTGTAAAAGGGAACAACGCTACGATGCAAAGTATGCAACAGGCAATTTGTGCCCCAAGACATCAGGGGGAAACTGAAACTGAAAAACTAACCGTCAGCCTGCTATACATAAAGGGGTGTTCCTGGGTACCATTACACGGTTAATGCATGGTTACGGCTCACCGGCGATGGGTTGATTTAGTAAGAGGGGTTACTGTTGGATGGTGCTGGTTGCGTTTGCGTATTGTGGAGGCAACTCCAAAGCACCGTCTTTGCAACTAAATGTCTCTGAAACCTACTACTAATCGGAGGAAGTTAAACCTTCAATCGGTGTTCTATGTTCGTTTTTAGTGATGGGTGAATCTTGTCCGAAAAGAAGATTACGGAAGTCTGCTATGGTGTCTTTGCGGTTCCAATCACGCTGCAACTCACATACCAACTGCACCCAGCTTATATTCACAGCACCCGCCTGGGCCACCCGCCAAAGAGCCGCCTTATGCGCAGTCAACGATGTTCCACCCACAGCATCAACAACAGGATACACAGCATAACCTTCGTTTAGGGCATCAAGAGAGGGAAAAGTCAAACAAGCCTCCGTCCACAGCGCACACATAACTAGTTTTCTGCGCCTAGTTGCTCTAACAGCCTCATAAAACTCTTCATCTTCCCAAGCATTAATCTGAGTCCTATCATACTCCACCTGATCAGCCAATACCTTTTTGAGCGGAACTATAGTGGGCTTATTCACCCCGCTTTTTACATTAACAGTGGATAAAACTACAGGTAAGTTGTATGCTTTGGCGGTCAGCGCTACTTTAACTATGTTTTTCACAAGAAGCTCTCGCTTTATCGAGGCAATAGAGTTTATCTGTGTTGGCTGATAGTCGATGATAATTAAAGCAGAGTTTTTGGGAGTTAACAAATAATCATCAATTGATCTCTCACTGGAAAACTCGTCATAGAAACCCAACAGTTTACTCTTTTTTTGGCTAAATAATATTTGTATCAATCAAAAGACAATAACAAACAAACAGAACAATAATGCAACAAACTGATGTACATCATTCTGCTAACCATAGAGGAGCTAATACAGCAAAGTCATCAGGCTATGAATTGTTTGGTGTGAGTTAGTTTATCGTGTCAGGTACAAAATGTTATGGGGACATAGCGATATTTTCCCCTCGTGGTGTGTTTAGCTGTTGCTTTGTTGTGTGCTTTGTGTTAGCGACCCAATTGACTGTTTTAGGGTTTTCTGGCATAATAACCGGCACTCTTCTAAACATCCCAGCACACAACCCAGCAAAAAATTATCCAGCAAAACTTCTAACACTCTAATTAGCTGATTACAGGGGTAATACATAGTATAAATTAAACTCAACAGTAAACCGCTAAAACACAATGATGATCCGTTACATGTTTTATATAACCAAGATCAGATATTTATTTCTCGAAGTGTTCACTTTTTTAGATGATTTTTTGGATAGAAAAATACAGAAAGTTTTGGACCGCCGTCTCACACTTGAAGGTGCGGGTGTTAAGCTCAGGCGGGTTCTAGGAAATGATAACACCTCAACTTTGGATCCTTTCTTACTTTTAGATCATTTCGGCTCAGATAACCCAAATGATTACATTTTGGGGTTTCCTTGGCATCCTCATCGCGGCATAGAAACTGTAACTTATATGTGGACGGGTAATGTGGAACATGGTGATAGCATCGGTAACAAGGGTACTATTGGGTCGGGTGATGTGCAGTGGATGACTGCGGGTTCAGGTATTATCCACCAAGAGATGCCCCAGAAATGCGACGGTACCCTGCAGGGTTTTCAGCTTTGGGTAAATCTGCCTGCAAAAAAGAAAATGATTGCCCCCAAATACTTTGGAGTAGAACAAACACAAATCCCCCATGTTGAGCAAAACGGTTTAATAAAAATTATAGCTGGAAAAATCGACAACAGCGTAGGTCCAGTCCACGATTTATCCAATGATATAGAATACTTCGATGTAAATCTAGCCGCCGGGAAAACATTTACACACCCAACCTCCTATGATCACACAGTGTTTATTTATGTCGTGAATGGTTCAATTGAAGGAGAAAATAACTCGGCTGCTGAGGGCCAATGTGCAGTTTTTTCAGAGGGAGATTCGGTGAGAATTTCTTCTAAGAAGGGTGCTATGTTTTTGTTTATTTCAGGCGAGCCCCTAAAGGAGCCGGTAGCTTGGAGAGGTCCTATTGTTATGAATACTTGGAGAGAAATTGACACTGCCTTCACAGAACTCAATGCAGGAACATTTATCAAAAACCATTCCACACCACCACCCTGAAATCGATCCAGTTTGAAACCATTTGATTAATCGGTGATCAACTAGTCAGCATTAACACCAGAACAATAAAATTTGCGCCATAAAATTAGTATCTGCGTATTTGCTCAAACCAAGTCCAACAAATATTCCCGGCTGTCAAAGAATCGGATGCCATCAACATGGGGCGTTATGCCATCTCTATCGTAAATAAAACCCAATTTATTAATCACTTTAGCAGAGGCGAGGTTTTCTTTCGCATGACCACCGGCAACTCTCTTAATCCCGAGATTGACGACAGCGAAATTAAGAATAGCTTTCATCGCCTCGGTGGTATATCCACAATTCCAATGCGCTTTCATGATGTTGTAGCCAACTTGAAATAACTGCCAGTCAGTTTCCCAAATCAACCCACCTGAACCAAACAACTCACCAGTCTCCTTTAACACAAAACCCCAAATATAGTTGTCACTTGGAATAATGTTACCTTCCAAATCCAGCTTCCATGCAATCTCTTTTAGCCACTCTATTGTTTCGTCAATGGATTGATGCGGGAGCCAACTGACGTACTTAGCCACATCCGGATCACCCGTCCATCCGAAAAAGGCTGTAGCCGCATCAGCGGATGTGAGTGGTCTAAGTATCAGTCTTTCGGTTTCTATCGTGATTTTCAACTGCTGTCCTCTCCATTATAAACTATCATCTTGCATTCCGTTTTCATCAGGCAAAGGTCAGGGTTATACTCCCCGCAAGGCTCTTTTAAAGTAAACTTTATCCTTTAATTGTACTCCGTGTTCAAACATTGGTGCATCGTAATGTTTAATGAAATAGTTTTCTATGCGGTGTGAAAATACAAAGCCATTATTTTCATAAAAAGGTACGATAATAGGGGTGTCGCCTGTTCCAACGATCATAGTTGTGCCTTTATCTTTATAGTAATCGCAAACGTGATTGATTAAATATTTGGCGTATCCTTTACCTTGGAATTGTGGATATGTGGCTAAACTTTGTATCTCAAAGGTATTGTTTTCCTCGTCGGTTACAACGCAAATACTTTTTAAACTGTTGTTATCATATAATGCAAAAAGTACGCCTCTATCCAAATATTTATCAATCATATTTTCTTGCTCGTCGGCTAAAAGCAGTAAATCAAGAAAGTCTTTTTTGTTATCATTGATTATAACGACATTCAAGCTAAGGCCGCCTGCCCATTGCATTAATCTATTGTATTAATTTTTTTCTACACATTAGACCTCCTCGGGATTTAGTTTTGGTTTTCATGGTTGATTAGACCGCAGATTAGGGCTGCTCGTATTTCGAAACGTTTACGTCTATTGCGATACTTGTTTGCCAAAATTTTAAACACCTT
>NZ_WRFL01000066.1:0-11950 GCF_009778815.1 Candidatus Bathycorpusculum sp. | reverse complement strand
TGGCCAATATTGTCTGCGGTATAGTCAATTTTCGCATATCTGGAACCTTAACAGCCTAAAAACGCAAACAAACACACCCAAACCACAGTTAAAAACACCAAAAATAATAAAGACTAAGGTCTATTCTTGTTTTATCCATTCTTTGAATTTCCAAAAAGCATAGAGAGGTATAGTTCTTTGTGTTATTTCGTCAAGTGAAGTTAGAACAGATTTTTCGGGGATTGAATTTTTGGCAATATTGTGTTATGGATCGAGCGTGTTTTGCCGTGCCTGATTTAACCTCGATAGGGATGATATATTTTTCGTCGTCGTGTACGATAAAGTCAACTTCTGCTTTTGCAGAACTCTCAGCAGTCCAATAGTACAGGTCTTTGTCCTTAATTTTGCCATACATCCGCTTAAGCTCGCAGGCAACAAAGTTTTCTGCCATTGCACCCTTAAACTCTTTGTAGGCAGGGGATCAGCAAATGCAATAGAAGAAGGCAAATCCGCGTGGCGTCTTAGTAACCCAATATCAGACATATATAGCTTGAAAAAGGTGTGATCAGCATAAGAGGAAATATGGTAGTTGGGTTTTTCGATGCATTCTACCTTATAGACAAGGCCGGCTCAGATAAGCCACATCAAGGCATCCTCTAAATCTTTTGCCCGCCAGCCTTTTTTGACTTGACTGAATATAAATTTGCGATTTTCTTTACCCAGCTGTCTGGGGATAGATTGCCAAACGAATGAAATTTTAGGATACTCTTTTGGTTCAGCATATTTAACAAAGTCTTTTTGGTAACCTAGAAGAAGTTAAGCTATCTTTTTTTGGACTACGTCAATGCTTTTGGTGTCAATCCAGACCTACACAACCTCGGGCATGCCACCAACAATGTGGAAATCTCAATACTTTTCCAATAGTTCGTTTCTAAAAGTTTTCCAAACACTATCACTAAGAGAACTTTTTTGCAACTCCTTTGCAAGCAATTCATTTTGAGCAAGTAAAAAATCATAGAAATTCACATGATAGAGAGTTAAGAACTCTATACATTGCCGACAGGAAAAGAAGTACCTTTTTTCATAGCCACTCCAAGCAAGGAGCATGCTGAAATAATATGGTATTGTGGGACGTAACTTTGTCAATAATTTAGCAAAATTACACCATAATTTTGGTATAATTCCTGCAAAATTACACCTTATCTAAAAAATATAAATTTGGTTGTTAGGGTTTTTTGGTTTTTAGTTTGCCAAACCCTAATGCGGCTTTGATTAGGTTTTCTAGTGCGGCATAGTCACTATGTTGCACAGTTATCTCTGCTGATTTTTGATAGCTACCGTGTTTGGCTTGCATGACATATTTTTCGAATTCATCGTCTAGGAGGTTTTGAGTCTTTATGGGTTTTCCATTCAGTAAACGGAGATTACAGTTGAGGCAGTATTCAAAGTCAAACTCCATTTTTCGGTTCTCAGAGTTGCCTTCACCAAAATAGTTGGGAGTTACGGCCAGTTTGGTGAATACTACGTCGTCGAATTCCACAAATACCACATGCGTTTTTTTGAGTTCGTGTTTGTGATCAGACATGCCATCACCGCTGAGATATCCCAATAACTAAGGGACATTTAGTTATTGTAGTTTGTTTGTTAACAGCGTTTGGACTAAAAACACTTTCTAGTTAACAACCAAAGGATGGTGCGTACGGGTGAGTTTGGGTTGGTTTTTGGTTAGGGGTTTTGGGTTTTTTCGTAGGCGTGGGCTATGTTTTTGGTTGTTAGAGTTCCAATTATTTGGGTGGGGTTTTCTTTTTGTACAACAGGAAGCAGGTCGATTTGTTCTTTGAGGCGGATTTTGTCGGCTTCAAGGATGGATTGGTCTTCGAAAAGGACAATGTACAACAGAGGTATCTGTTCAATGTGTAAAAGGTCGCGTTGTTGGTTGGGTATTTTTAGGATTTCACTCTGGGTTACGATGCCTATGAGGGCTCCGTTTTTTTGTACCAGTGCGTTGTGGTATCCGTTTTTGTTCATATGTTCTATGGCTTCTGTGAGGGGTTGGGTTGAGTCTATCATTGTTATGTCGGGTTGCATGGCGTCTTTGATGCGGATCGTTGCGAGTTGGCTTGCGAGTTTGGTTTGTTGGCCTTCTTGGTTTGCGCCTAAGTAGACAAATAATCCGATTATGATGAGTAGGAAATATCCGGGGAAGATGAAACCGATAATGACCATGCCTATGCCCAGTACGCGTCCGATGATTACTGCGAGGCGGGTTGCGCTGGCGTATTTCATGTGTTGTGCTAAGACGGCTCTTAGGACGCGGCCGCCGTCCATGGGAAAGGCAGGAATCAGATTAAAGAGACCCAGCAAAATGTTTAGGATGGCTAAGTCGATTAGGATGTTGCCGGTTATTGTGAATGTGAGGGCGGTGGGGATTAGTTGGGGTGAGATTGCTATGCCTATGGCTAGGATTATAGCGCCTAGTACGAGGCTTGTTAGAGGGCCGGATAGGGCCATGCGCCATTCTTGTGCGGGGTTGTTTGGGAGGTCTTCGATTTCTGAGACTCCACCGATGGGGTAGAGTACGATTTTGCGGACTTTTATGTTGTAGCGGCGGGCGACTAGGGAGTGGGCGAGTTCGTGAAAGACGACAAAGACAAACAGGGCGATGATTATGAAGAAGAAGTAGAAGTTTAGGTTGCTTAGCAGGGAGAGTGCAAAAATGGCTACTATGAGTAGTAAGAAGGTGAGGTGCAGCTCGATGGGTATTCCCCATATTGAGCCTATTTTAAAAGAAAATTTCATACATCTAGATTCTCGTGATGGACTTTTTAAATTTTCGATTTTGACTTGTATACACTAATACTGCAACCAATCGTTCCATTAGATACTGTATTGGTGACCGAAACGTTGATATTATTAAGAGGTATTACTACGGATTAAGTGTGAAGCTAGCAAGAGTTAGTCTTATACTTAGTTACTGGTAAAGAGTCAATGTTTTAAGCGGAATAAAGCTTAAAAGTATCCAGATATATTTGGCATTATTGACAGCAATCGCAATATGTGCGATTCAGTAAACGGTAAAGCTACAATTTAGCTACCAATCACAACATAAGTAAGGAGGAAAAAAAGTAATGTTATCACGTGACTGCGACGGATGCCCCGAAATGAAAGCATGCAGCAAACGCTTCACCATAACCGAAGTGTTTGACAAAGTCTACTGCCCAGACGGAACAGCCCATCTAATCGATGGCGCCTAAACCAAACAACAATAGTCTAAACAACCAATAAACAATAATCATCATCATTTTCTTTTATCTAATTTTAAAACAACAGCTACTGTTAACCAATCAGGTCTTCGCTAGGTTGGAGATAGGTGCAGTGTAAATTTTAATATTGCTGGTGCGTATTCTTGAAGCGAAAAATATGGATTATATAATAATCGCCGATGCATACGAGCAAATTGAGGGCACCGCTAAGCGCTTAGAAATGACTGATCACCTAGTTAGTTTGCTAAAAAAAACACCAAAAGATGTCATTTCAAGGGTGATTTATTTAACGCAGGGTAAACTCTACCCGGACTTTGTGGGCATAGAGATGGGCGTTGCTGAAAAACTGGCCATACGTGCTCTAATGCGCGCTACGGGCAATGGTGAAAACGCGATTCAAACTGAGCTACAAAAAAGTGGCGATATCGGTGAAACTGCAGAAAAACTCCTCGCCAAACACAAACAATCCACGTTTTTCACAAAACCCCTCACCGTACAGCGGGTCTATGAAACACTCGATAAACTGGCTAAAACCAGCGGCTCAGGTGCAGTAGACACAAAGATGGTGCTCTTTAGCGGGCTCTTAATAGATGCCTCCCCAAAAGAGGCTAAATGGCTCATTCGAACCGTCACAGGAAACCTGCGTCTTGGAATCGCAGACATGACCGTTTTAGATGCACTGGCTATCGCCTATGGCGGTGGCAAAGAAACCCGTGAGAAAATTGAGCGTGCATACAATATTTCCTCAGATTTGGGCAGAGTTGCAAATGTTGTAGCTGAAAAAGGAATAGAGGGTATTGAAAAATTCCAAGTTAGCGTAGGAGAACCTATTCGGCCCATGCTTGCGGAGCGGCTAGGGGTACCGGAGGAGATTTTAGAGAAATTTAGTGGCAAATGCCTCGCAGAATACAAATATGACGGTGAACGGATCCAGGCACACAAAAATGGCGACACCGTGCAACTGTTTTCCCGTCGGCTCGAAAACATCTCAAGCCAGTATCCCGATGTAGTAGAGCTGATCCGCACACAGATAACTGCTAAGGATGCAATCCTTGAAGCGGAATGTGTCGCTATGGATCTCGAAAGCGGGGATATGCGTCCCTTCCAAGAATTGATGCATCGCAGACGCAAATATGGCATACAATCCGCTATAACCCAATACCCTGTCTCGCTTTTTACATTTGACGCGCTCTATGTGGATGGAGTAGACTTAACCCAAACAGCTCTGCCACAAAGACGCCAAATCCTTGAGAAAATCATTAAACAAAACATCCGCCTAAAACCCGCCATCCAACAACTCGTCAAAACACCCAAACAACTCGAAGACTTTTTTGAGCGAGCTATAGAGGAGGGATGTGAAGGGTTGATGTGTAAATCAATTAGTGAAGATTCAGTGTATCAGGCCGGTAATCGCGGCTGGCTCTGGATCAAGTATAAGCGGGACTACAAAAGTGAAATGACCGATACTGTGGACTTGGTGGTTGTGGGAGCGTTTCATGGCCGAGGCAAACGTGTCGGCGCCTATGGGGCGCTACTCTTAGCAACCTATAATCCCGAAAACGATACCTTTGAAACCGTAACTAAATGCGGCACAGGCTTTACCGATAAAAATCTCAGCGATCTCTATAAAATGCTACAAACTCATGTGGTTGCCCGCAAAAATAGCCGTGTGCAGTCCACCTTGGAAGCAGATGTTTGGTTTGAACCCTCATTGGTCTTAGAGATTCTAGGCGCAGAGGTTACCCTTAGTCCCATTCACATGGCTGCGATGGACGCTATCCGCAAAGACAGCGGCATGGCCATTCGGTTTCCCCGCTTCACAGGCAAATACCGCACCGATAAGAGCCCCCAAGACGCCACCACTTCAAAAGAAATCGTAACAATGTACAATGGACAACTCAAAAAAATCGGCGACACCACACCATGAGCAGACAGGCTAAAAACTGATTAAGAGCTATGTGTAATGTAGTTGGAAAGGGAGATGCAAGTTGGCACAAGACTCTGAGAGAACAAAAGCAATGATCGCGTTCAAAAAACGTCTAGAAGACCAACTAGAAAAGTTAAACACTGAAATCCAAGAAGTACAAGCAGCACTTGATATTGTTAACACCATTCTCTTAGAGAAGGGCTTCAAACGCGGAGACCTAAAAGAGATTCACACCACACCACCACATGCTATACCAAAAGAAGTGGTATTGCCTAAATCCACTGAGCAACCAACTTCAACAACCCCGCCAGCATCCGCCCCAGCATCGGCAACAGCACCGGGGCCTGCAATTGTAACTGAGACAGAAACGGTCATACCTCTAAAAACCATGGCTGAGGAGCCTTTGGCATTGATGTATTTTGAGAAACAGCAAATACATGTTATGCCTGATGAGAGTAAAAACTTTAGCGTCAACACCCAACCGTTTACCACTTTCTTAGTTGAGAAAGTGTTTGCCAAGATGCAGGAAAAAGATAAAGAATTTGTGCGCTTAGGACAAATGACTCCGGATCGTATGTTTAGCTACAATATCATCCGGGAAGGCGAGTTCATCAAAGAAATAATCATAAAAAACGTTGATGAAGAACGACTAAAAGAACTTAAATCAAGCGTCCGCTGGACCCTTGAAAAAATGTATGAAAAAATGAAACCCCCTAGCACCAAAGACCCCCAAACCCCCTAGTCAGGGTTCTAAACGGTGACAGGGAACTAAGATGCAGTAACAGATAGTTAGAGCATCCAGCAACCAACAATATGTTTATAGATGTTTGGTTAGGGCCTCGGTTATGCGGGGTTTGGGGCATAAGCCAACAAGTCGATCAACTTCTACCCCATTTTTAAATACAATCATAGTGGGGATGCTGAAGACATTGAATTTTTCGGCAGATTGTGGACTCTCATCCACATCGAGTTTACCCACTAAGACCCTGCCGCTATACTCCGCGGCAATTTCCTCGATGATGGGTGCTAGGGCTCTGCAAGGACCACACCAGGTAGCCCAAAAATCCACCAGTGCAACAGAATTATTCTTGATGGTCTGCTCAAAATTTGAATCTGTAATATGTAAAGGTTGAGTACTCATATGTATCTCCATTAAAAAGCAAACACACATTTGATATAAAGCGTTCGCGACTCAGAAAACAACAGCCCCAAACAACAAAAAGCAAACAACCAATTTAGCCAGTAACCACCTACTACGGAATCCAAACAAACACCTCGGTCGTCTAAGAACCACAACCAAAAACTTGTCACTTGACATAAATATAAAAAGTGAAGAGAACGCCTGATTTTTCAGGCGCCTATTCGATTTTCCATTTCTTGGCGACTTTAACAACCAAGAATACGAGGAAAGCAACTATGACAAAGGTCATCAATGCGACAAGGAATTGTCCAACACCAAAAACGCCAATGCTATAGGTTGCCAAGTTATCTATGCCAGGAATTGCTAAACCGATCGCTGGCAGAAGCAAATTTGCAACCAAGGATTGAACAAGCGTACCCACATACAGTGCTATGATGAAAGCAACTGCAAGTCCAAAAATTTTGTATTTTGATAGAAATTCTTTGAACTCATTCCACAAGCCGTGAGGTGGAGGTGGAGGTGGAGGTGGTGTTTTTTCTATTGCTTCTCGGATTTTTTTTAATTCGGACAGTACTTCTTCTTGACTCAAATTTAGTCCCCTTACCGTAGTAGTACATTTAGTGCTTGGTTTAAAAAGACTTACCATTCTGTGAGTGATTACGTACACCCACAAAGCCACATATACAAAACCGAACCTCAAAGCTTCAACCAAGTATCCCCGTCAAGTCAGGATTGTAACATGAAGCTACAGATAGTCTACGGGGTTTTCAAAACCGCCTTAATCGATTGGCTAGATGACAATGCAGTTCTGCGCTCTGCGGCGTTGACTTTTTTTATTATTCTTCCGTTGCCCACCTTGCTTCTTATTGTTACAGCCATATTTGGGCTGTTTTTAGGGGAACAGCAGGCTATTCAAGTTTTAGTTCAGCAGATAAGTGCCGTGGTGGGGCCGGCGGTTGCTGATTTGTTTAGTCAGTTGATTAAAAATACGGGTTCGCCTTTTACGTCTGTTTGGACTGCGATAGTAGTGGTGGGTTTCTCGATTGGTGGAGCCATTGGTGCGTTCTCGGTTCTTAGTGATACTATAAACTGCATATGGGATATTGAGCTACCAAAGAGGCAACCGTTTTGGCGGCAGGTTAAACAAAAGATTAGGCCATTTGCTGTGGTGTCCATGCTTGGGTTGATTGTGATTGCTTGGACCAGTATTACGCAGGGTTTGGTTAGAGCCATAACGATGCTCTCTGGTAGCGAAATTTTGATTTTGGTAGAACTTACGGTTACGCATATTATGCTTTCGTTTGGAGTAACAACGCTACTCTTGGCGATTATCTACAAAGCGCTTCCAGAAACTATGGTGCAGTGGCGTGATGTTAGCTTAGCTGCGGTAACTACAGGTGTTGCTTTTACTCTAACCAACTATATTTTTGGCACCTACATTCAGGTATTTACTGTTACTACAGTTGCTGGCACCGCGGGCTCGCTTTTGATTATTTTACTGTGGATTTTTATTCTCAATCAAATCGTGCTCTTTGGAGCGGAGATCTCTAAAGTCTACGCTACCACAGTGGGCTCACACAAAACAAAACCAGCCTAAGAATAGAAAGATTAGAGGTTGGATTGGGCTATAGAGGGTAGTGCTTTTTGATGAATTGTCGTTTTTTCTGTGGTGGTTCCAACAGTCATATTGTAATCAGTCATATCTCCAAAAACAGAATGGATATATAGCGGGGTTAGGTTCTAACTTTATGTAAGTTTTAACGGTTTATATGTTGACGCATATACGTTAACACGTACTTTTTTTGGCATTGATTTTTATGAGGAAAATTTTTTATGAAAGAGAATTTTGGATCAGGAGTAAAATTTAAATTAAAACATCCTCAAAGGAATTTATTTGTTATTTCTTTGATGTTTATGTTAGTATTTTCTGTTTTATCGGTTTATATGTTAACGGCGAACGCGGCAGATCCAGTGTTTGTTGGAACTGAAACGGATCTTAGAGCGGCCATCACTAATGCCGCTGGACCCACCATTATTGCGCTTAACAACGATATCCAACTCACAAATACGCCCCTTAGCATTACATCTGGCAAAGATATTACGCTGATAAGCAACGACGGTACGGGCGTATTTTTTAAATTAATCGGTGTTTCGGGAATAAATACAATCACTATCAACTCGGGTGGAGCATTGGAACTTGACGGAATTGTTGTAACGCACAATAGCGGTGAGCTGGGTAGAGGGGTGTATGTTGATTTTGGTGCAACACTTACTCTAAGTAGTGGTGAGATTACAGAAAACGACATCTATACAGGCGGCACCATTAGCGATGCCCAGTATGGCGGCGGCGTTTATAACTGGGGTACCTTTACCATGAATGGAGGTACAATCAGCCAAAACTCGGCTTATAATGGCGCAGGAGTCTATAGCATAATCAGCTTTACTATGAATGACGGAATTTTCTCTGAAAATACTGCCGCAGGTGCCGGAGGCGGAGTTGCTAATTTGGGCACCCTTGTGATAAATAATGGAACGTTTTATAGAAACCAAGCGGTAAATGGCGCAGGAGTCTATAGCGGCGTTTATAGCACCTTCACCTTGACCAACGGTGCTTTCTTAGAAAACCAAGCGGTAAATGGCGCAGGCGGGGGAGTCTACAACGATGCTTATAGCACCTTTACGCTCATAGATGGACTTTTTTCCAGAAACCAAGCGGTTACGGGCGGCGGTGTATATAATTTAGGTCCCTTTGATATGATTGGCGGCATTATTGGCGGTCCCACTATAGCCGATGGCAACATTGCGACTGACGACGGCGGAGGAGTCTGCGATAATGGTCATTTTAGTGTTTTTAACATGTATGGCGGTATGATTGCTAACAACACTGCTTCAAATTATGGCGGTGGTGTAGAGAGCGCGGCTGGTGTGTTCAATATGTTTGGCGGTGAGATTGCTGATAATCATGCTGGCTTTGGAGGCGGAGTCTTCATTTGGGATATAAGCACAGTCAACATGGAAGGCGGCACACTTTTTGGTAACACAGCCACCTATTATGGTGGAGGGGTGTACAATTTTGGCGGCACCTTTACAGTGTTTAGTGCTGATGTGGTAATTGCTAACAATTCTGCGGGCTATGATGGCGGCGGAGTGTATAATGATGGATCTTTTATAATGGCAGGTAATGCAGTGATTGCTAATAACACAGCCACAGATAATGGCGGCGGAGTGTATAACGCAGGCCCTAATGCCAAATTTACCATGACTGGCGGCATAATCGGCGGCGAGGGTGGTATTGGTGGTAATTCAGCTTATGATGGCGGAGGGGTGTATAATGATCAGGGCACCTTTACAATGTCGGGCAATGCTACCGTATTGGGCAATAGAGCTACTTTTGGCGGCGGGGTATACAATAATGGAGGCCTATTTGACTTAGGTGATCCCGCTTCTTTGGAGATAGTTCGTATCTCAGGCAACACAGCCACAAGCAATGGCGGCGGCGTATACAATACAGGCGCCACGGCCCTTTTCAACATGTTTAGCAACGCAGTCATATCAAACAACACAGCCGGCATTGATGGCGGCGGGGTATTCAATGTTAATGCAGGTGTGTTTAACATGTTTGGCGGTGAGATTGTGAGCAATTCAGCTGGTACCGGAGGCGGAGGAGTAGATACAAGCGGCGAATTCACCATGTATGATGGAAAAATTTCATTTAACACCGCACACGGCGCCGCAGGAGTACTAAACTACCACAACTTCAACATGCTAGGCGGCGAAATCACAAACAACACCTCCACCGGATATGGCGGCGGAGTAGAAAACAACGGCAGCAGCGCACTGGGTCTGGCCACCTTTAACATGTATGGAAACACAATCATTGCCAACAACACTGCAATATATGGTGGCGGCGGTGTATATAATTCAGATAATGCTATCTTTAACATGCACAACAGCGCGCTAATCTCAGACAATAGAGCTGTTGGCTCTAGTAGTTCTGATGGCCGAGGCGGCGGGGTACACAATAGCAACAACGCCACGCTAAACATGTTTGATAGTGCGGTTATTTTAGATAATTTTGCGCTCTATGGCGGCGGAGTATTTAATGATTTTAACTGTACAACTGCTATGGCAAATGACTCAGCGATCTTAGACAATACCGCAACCTATTATGGCGGTGCAGTATACAACTGGAACCCCTACACAACCACACCATCACTCATCAGCATGACCGATAGAGCAACCATCTCAGGTAATTCTGCGACTTACTATGGCGGCGGCATACAAAACACCGACAACGGTCTTATTCGCCTATCAGGTGAAGCGATCATCTCTAATAATTCGGCGCTCTATGGCGGAGGCATATATACCATAAGCACACTCCCCAATGCGGTCATCATAAATGGCGGCATCATTGCAAATAATTCAGCTCGCAGTGGAGGAGGAATATACACAAACAGCCAACTCACCATGACCAATGGTATTATTGCAAATAATACTGCGGTTGTTGATGGCGGAGGCATGTATATTGCATCAGCAGGATTTGTCGAGCTACTAACTGGATCGGTTTATGGTAATGTTGCAGGTAACAATGGTGGAGGTATCTGGGTTGCTTATGCAAATCTAAATCATCTCTTTGTTTTTGATGGTATGATATTTTCCAATAACCGTGCCTCAATGGCATACAACCGAAACCCCATAGACGACGCACTATACCACGCCCAAATAGGCGCTAATGTAGTCTGGACGGTACCTTTCACTCAGGGGTATAACAACTATGACATAAGCTACACAAACGGCACACCATTCATACTCTATACTGTGACTGTGATTGATAGCTATGCACCAATAACAGGTGCAGGCGAATATCAAGCAGGCGAAACCGTTACCATAGATGCTGGTGTCCGACCCGGCTACACCTTTGTTGGCTGGATTGTTAATGAAGGTGGTATCACGGTGCCCGACGCTCAAATAGCAACCTTTACTATGCCTCCAAACGATGTTGTCGTAACAGCCCTCTGGAGTCCTAATATCTACCACATCTTCTATGTGTTAAATGGTGGAATCAATGACCCCTCAAACCCCAACACCTACACCGAAGCGGATTTGCCGCTACCTATAGCTAATCCCACAAGACCCGGCTACACCTTTGAAGGATGGACAGTACGGTACACAGACGGACAGCCCGACATAACCCAACCCACTCCCGACTACATCATACCCGTGGGAACCACAGGCGACATCACCCTAACAGCTCACTGGCTAGAAGAACCCACTCAGAGCAGTTTTAGCGTTACTAAACTAACCAACCCCGCTGGATCACCCACAGTCTTTAACTTTGTCACCTCTGCACCGCCAGGAAGCTTTAGCTTAACTGATGGCACGACTTGGAACAGCGGCAATCTAGCACCGGGTAGTTATACGGTTACTGAGATAGCTCAAGCAGGCTGGGACCTAACCAACATAATCATAAACGACCCCACCAACAACTCATATGTCGATTTAGCAACACGCACCGTTTTTATCAATCTAGATCAGGGAGAAACTATATCCATACTCTATCAAAACACAGAACAAGCACCCCAAACAGGATCCATAACAGTTCTCAAAACCACCTGCCCAACCGACACAGCCAACAGCTTC
>NZ_WRFL01000065.1:0-12059 GCF_009778815.1 Candidatus Bathycorpusculum sp. | reverse complement strand
ATTTTGACCATGTTTTTAGTTGGGTGGGTGCGGTATTTTTGGAAAGGTGTTTTGCAGAGTTTGGGTGGTGAGGTAGTGTGTCGTAAGATAACTCGGGTGGGAAATTATTTTGGGACAAGACAACACCAGCAGAAATATACCTAAACAAAAAGTGTAACCCTATTTCCGGATAGAACATCATAGTTTTAAGTGAGAAAGCCTTTTTTGTGTGTTTATATGCTGTTAGGCACATATCGGTGTCTTTATTGGTTGGACTTCTGGATCCTTTGACAGTTAAGGATGTGTGTTTGCGTAATCGTTTAGTGATGCCGCCGATGCAGTCGGGGCGTGCATCGTTTGAGGGTGATGTCACTAGTAGACTCATCAATTTTTATGTTCGCCGCTCCTCAGTGCTTGGTCTGCCTATTGTTGAGCATGCGTATGTGTCAGCACTGGGGAAGATAGGCCCTAAACAGTTAGGTATCTATAGTGACAAGTTAATTCCGGGTTTTGAAAAACTTGCAGAGGCCATACATTTGGCAGGGACTCCTGCGGTGGTGCAGATAAGCCATGCAGGAGCGGTGGCAACCAAAAAAGTCATCGGTGTTATGCCGGTTGGACCCAGTGCCAGAAATAAGACGCGTATGCTTGAAAAAAGTGAACTCTATGAACTGGCAGAGGATTATGCACTGGCAACTGAGCGGGCAGTAAAAGCAGGATTTGATGGAGTGGAACTTCATGGTGCGCATGGCTATTTGCTCAACCAATTCTTTACACCTCTGCTAAACAAGCGCGAGGACGAGTTTGGGGGTTCACTTGAGAACAGGATGCGTTTTCCACTCTTAGTTGTTGAAAAAGTGCGTAAACAACTAGGCAAGGGACTGCTGCTATATCGCATAGGAGCAGACGATTTAGCACCAATGGGCACCCAACTCCAGGATGCAATCAGCTTTGCACAGAAACTTGAACAAGCAAGCGTAGATATTGTGGATGTATCAGGCGGTATGTGCGGCAGCGAACCCAAACAACTCCAACATATAAACGGTTACTTTATCGCTCAAGCCAGCGCAATCAAAGCATCAATTAGAGCACCAGTTATCGGCGTAGGCGGAATCACAGAAGCAGAATTTGCAGACAAACTAGTACAAGAAAACAAAGTAGATCTAGTTGCAGTAGGCAGAGCAATTTTACACGATAATTTATGGCCGCAAAGAGCCATTCAAACCCTACAAAACAAAGTTTAATGAGAAAACATTTTCAGGACGACCCTATTTTGGTGAGTTACGAAAGGTAACATAAAGCTCAAAGCACATAATCATTGTTGGCATAAATAAAACGAGCGTTTTTATCGGTTGAGTCAAAGTCAGGTTGCAATACATTATTAACCTTCAACAGCTTATTAGTTATGGAGCGCTCGAATATTTTTGAGACAAACCATTCTAACACCTAAACAGCAGAAGGCAAACCCAGACAAACACCCAACCGAAAAAGAACAAACAACACAACACAAAAACACAGAACAAGAAAACACAGAAACCAACCAAAAGCTACAGTTGATTTTAGAAAGCATCCAAGACGGCCTGATCATCCTAGATCACAACTGGCAACTAAAATATGTCAACAAGTGTGCAGCCAAAGGATTTTGTGCAGAAGCAGAAAAACTCGTGGGAAAAAACCTCTGGAAACTTTTTCCCAAATACAGTGGAACCCTTTTCGAAAAAACCCTCCACCAAGCCAAAGAGAATAAACAAACAACACACTTTGAATGGGATAAACTATACAATACCCCAAACACATGGGAAATCAGTGTTTTTCCCGCATCCAACGATTTAGTGATAATCTGGCGGGATATATCTAAGCGTAAAAAACTCGAAAAAACCCTGCAACTAAATATGGAACGGTTTTCTAAAGCCTTTAACTGTTGTCAAGCGGCTCTGTTTATTTCACAACTCAAAGACGGCCTCTTTTTGGATGCAAACGAAGCTTTTTTGCTAACCTTTGGTTTTAGCCGAGAAGAAGTCATTGGAAACACCGCATTTACACTCAACATATACCCAGACCTAAGCAAACGCAAAGAGTTTGCCCACATACTACAAACCCAAGGGGCAATACGCAACCTAGAAGTATACATGCAAACAAAAACCGGCAGGCCGCTCACACTTATCGCATCAGTAGATCACATTATGCTCAACGGACAAGACTTCACATTGGGCACCTTCACAGATATAACGGAGCGCAAAAAAGACGAAGAAATACACAGAGAAAACGAAGAACGCCTAAAACAAGCACAACATCTGGCGCATATGGGCAACTGGACGATGCATGTTGCAGAAAACAGAGTATTTTGGTCAGAAGAATTATTTGATATGTTTAAACTCAAACCAGACAAATATGGCCTTGAGTATGAAATATATAAAACCTACATACACCCCGAGGATTTTGAGCGGGTAACAAAGATAACAGATAACTTTATTGCAAAAGGCAAACACGAAGAAACAACAGTTTTTGATTATCGGGTAGTTCTATCAGATGGTTCAGTACGTGATCTGCACACTGAGCGCACCATTGTAGACGTCGATTCCAAGGGCAAACCCACCAAAATCATGGGTATAGAACAGGATATATCCGAACGCAGAAAAATTGAACAACAACTCGAACGCCACCACAAACAGCTAGAACAACTTGTCGAAGAACGCACCAAACAATTAGCTGACAGCCAACGCCTCGCAACCATTGGCCAAACCGCAGGAATGGTCGGACATGACATCCGCAATCCACTACAATCAATCATGTCTTCACTGTATCTAATCAAAGAAGAGTTAGATCTGATGACAGACAGCAAAGAGAAAAACAATGCACTCCAAGAACTAATCGTGATAGGCGAACAAATCAACTACATTGATAAAATAATAGCAGATCTGCAAGACTACGCACGCCCCATCCAACCCGAATACACCGAAGTAGACATACCCGAACTAATTGACAGCATCTTCCAAACCGTCAACATACCCATCCGGATAATGCTTAGAGTAAACATAAACAAAATACCCCAGATGCAAACAGACCCAACCCTAATGCGACGCGTCTTAACCAACTTGATTAACAACGCCATCCAAGCCATGACAGAAGGCGGCACCTTAACCATAAACATACACCAAGACAAAAAAACAAACAAGGTTATCATTGAGATTGAGGATACTGGAAAAGGCATACCCAAAGAGGTCCAAGAAAAACTATTCACCCCACTGTTTACCACAAAATCAAAAGGCCAAGGCTTTGGATTAGCAGTGGTTAAGCGCATAACCGATGCCCTAGAAGGCGAAATAAACTTTACAAGCCAAGAAACCAAAGGAACAAAATTCACCCTAAAATTCCACCAAAACCATAACCGACCCTTAAAGAGCTGACAAGAATTAATCTAACACCATAAACTAACTGCAAAGGTTACGAGTTATACAGACAGCTATTGAAGGCCTTTAGTGATTTGTCCAACGTTTACAGGCAGCTTATTTTTTAAGTTTTGCTCGCTCCTCATCCCAACGTCTAAAAACTTGGTCAGCAATTTGGGGCCTTATTGTGAAAATATCACTGGGCGTTGTTACATAGAAATAAACCATATAGACTCGCTCAATCGCAGTTGAACGAACCAAGGTGCAAAAGGGCCGCTCGGGAAGATCCTTATAGGCAGCAAAGACAGCATCAAAAATTTCAGAGAGCTTCTCAGTTGGAACTAAATGATCAAAGCCAATCTCAAACGTATAGCAGTAAACATTGCCTCTTGAAGGGGTGGTTTCATAGAGATAATTAGTTAGGTCACGATCAAGCAACTGCAAATTACTCACAGCAACAAGAGTATTACCAGAAGTTAACACCTTAGCATAGTTTAGGGTAATTTCTTGGGCTATACCCTCAACAGTTCCAATTTTAACATAATCACCCACCTTAAAGGGCCTAGCCGCCAAAAGATAAAGACCAGCAATAAAATTACCGATCGTTTTTTGCGAAGCAAACCCTAATGCAGCACCACCCACGGCCGAAATAGATATGAGTAAATCCGCAGACAAACCCTCGCGACCTATTGCAAGCAAAGCCCCAATCAGAATTAAAATCCGAAAAGTCAAGGTCAATTGATTGGCAGTATTTAATTCAAGTTTTGCGCGCTTAGAAAAATAAGACAAATACCGCGTTATAATACGCTCGATTACAATAGCTATAACTATAATCAATATCAAGGAAATAATTTGAGTTGTAGAAACGCCAAAAAAGCCATCAGCGGAATTAGACGATTGATTAACTGCAGACATTAACAGCTATCCTAAGATAGTCTGTCCCATTATACACTATAACTCTTTCTGAAACTAACCACCAAACCAAACAAAAAACACTAAAAAACACAAAATATAACAAGCAACAAAACCAACAACACAACACAAAAACTATCAATAAACCCACTGGCCAAATTTTATAATTTTAGAACACCGCTATTCTAAAATTTACGGTCCGGCCGACCTTCTTTTTGATAATCATATGTTCCAACACATATAGCAAAAACAGCAATCGTCAATACCCCAGCTATAGGCAGAGTTATAATGTTTAGCATTGCCAATAGCAGATTAATTATAGCACCAATACCGGTGTTCACAACGGTATAGATTATACGGGCTCTAAAGTCACCATAGGTCCGCTCAAGCTTAGGTATGAAAAACAATGAAAAAATATCTTTAACCCGCAGAGGTCCCAAAGCACCATCAACGTCCACAGTGTTAGCAGCAATCAATTTTGGCATCATCGGCAAAAGAAGAAGTGCGGCTCCAACCGAAATAATACAACTCAGAAGAAATTGACCCAACGCAAGCGCGATAAACACCGTACTTACAAAGCAACAAAACACACCAAGAAAATAATACACTCTGGTTTTGGTTTTTATAGCTTTATAAAAAGCCCACAAACCCCCCAACAAAAAAAGAGACGTACAACCAGCCATAAATGCAAGTACATTCCAAGCGAGGTCCATATTTTTTATTACCCACCCACCTGTTAAATATTTATGCCTTAATTTTCTGGAAAAATATCAATAAACAATCAAAAAACAAATATTTTCTAAATTCTCAGACCACACGCTAATCCGAAGACAAAATAACTAAAACAAAACAACAGAAACACAAATGTCAACGCGTCATACAAGCTCACTCAAATACGCCGTTAGCTAAAATAACAAACACCACTTTTTGAGAAAATTTTGGTGGACCGAGCGGGATTTGAACCCGCGGCTTCCGCGTTGCGAACGCGGCGATCATACCAGACTGATCTACCGGCCCAACCTGCAAAAATACGCAAACGTCCACATTTAGAGGTTTCGGTACGTCACTAACATGATTTCAAAAACAGTACTAAAGACATAATTTACACAACAATAGAAAACACAGGACAAAAACAATAAAAACCAGACACAAAATCACACCCAAGTCATCCAGTGGTTTCCATACAATCACCTAACAGGCAAATTATCTTACCAATAACCACACAGACTTTAACACTACAGATCAAATCAACATGTGCGTATATGTGTAGTGCTTACAAATCTTGATTAAACCTGTCTGTGGTCTTGTATAGAATGTTTCAAGCATCACAAAAAATATTAGGCACCCCAAAACAAAATCCACACTAAACTATCTTCACAAACCTAAAATGCATAGAAGCCATGAAAAACCTAAATACATGATTAGCACTAAAAACAGCATCACCTTCACTAATGAGGTGTTTCTGTATAAGTGGGTTCGTAGCCTAGCACGGATTAAGGTGTCGGCCTTCGGAGCCGGAGATCGTGGGTTCAAATCCCACCGGACCCGCCAACATACAATTAAAAAACAAGCCAAATTAGAAGCGTTAAGGGGTTTTTGGGGGTATGATTTCGGCTTGTTCGCTGTTTATACCATTCCATTTTATTTTGTAACTCAGTAGATGTAGTATGCTGGATATGTCAGCGACGCCTTGGGCTTCTATTATCGTGGTAGTTTGGCTCAGTGTTAGTTTTGGGGATTGTTTCAATACGTCTTTGAGCAAAATAGATATTTGTTCGAGTTTTTCGGTGCTTACTAAACCGTTAGATATGGGTACGTATCCTGTTGGAGGTTTAGTGGTCAGTACGGTTTGGATGGATTCGACTGAGAAGCCTAGTCTGTTGGCGAGTTCGGTGTAGAGTAGTACTGGTTCAGTAAGGTTCAGGGTTGTTTTTTGGAGGGTTTGAATTTCTTTTGTTTTAATTTCTTCGAATTCGCTTTGGAGATAGCGAAGAATAGGGGCGAGGGAAATTTTGTCTTTATAGTAGATAAAGTGTAGTTGGGGTCGTTTCTCTAGGGTGATTAGTTTTTCGCATGCTAGGGCTTCATGGACGACGAGTATCATTTTGTCGTTGACGTGTTGGAGTTTTTCTGCTTTTCGGCGCAGGTAGTCTTCGGTCCAGAATCCAACGATTTCTAGGTAGATTTTTAGACCGGCTTTTTGGAGTGAGAAGTCAGGTATGAGGACTTGGTTACCGGTTATGATGGGTTCGGGTTCACGTTTTAGGGTCCAGCCTGAGTCTAGGGCTCGGAATTGGTTGGCAAAGTTTTCTTCTGTTGTACTGTCGTAGGTTATGGGTTCAGGTTTGGGTGGCTTTAGCAGGGTGGCGTGTTTTTGGCTTTCCATATTAAAGTTGCACATTTCGTTTGTGTATTTCCACAGGATTTTGGCGTTTATGGTCCAGTTTTGGTTTGTGGTTATGGCGGGTAGTAGTTTGGCTATGTTTATGCCGTAGCGTTTGGTGAGTTTGAAGAGACTGGATGGGCCGTCTATTTTTACATTAAAAAAGGGGGTTTGTTGGGAGACTTCGTAGATGAGCCCTAGTTTTTTGATGGCATAGAATAGTTGTTGCCAGTTTCCTGAGGTGCTAAAGTTTAGTTCGCTGGATTCGAAGAGAAGGGTTTGGGTTAAGCTGAGGTTGTATTGTTGAAGTAATGTTGTGGGGGTTGGGGGTTCAAATTTTTCAAGAATCAGCTCTGCGTCTAAATCAGCATATAGCTGGTCTTCGATAGTTTCAATGGAAAAGGAGGTTTCTGTGGCAATGGAGGTGATTATTTGTTGTCGTTTTTGGGGTGTTGTAGGTATGCCGTGTTTTTGGGTGGCTTGGAAGATACGCCGTCGTAAATCAGAGGGGTTGGTTTTGCTTTTGCAGATAAAGCGGCTTTTTCGATCAAGTAGCAGTGATAGGGCTCGAACAAATCGGTAGTCGTGGCCTTGGTTTTCTAATTCGGAGACATAGGCCATGAGAACTTTTTTTTGTTCACCAATGTGGGTGGTGTAGAATTCGATTATGCGATAAGCAACAGTGAGGTTCTCAGCTGATAGTTTGGCATATCGGGGTTGTATTTCGCCTTTGCGTTTATACACTAAGAGTAGATTACTGGGCAACATGGTTGGGTTTCTCCTCGTTGGGTTGTCGGCGGCGGCTGATGTTTACTTCTACGGTTTGTTTTGAGATGATTTCGACTAGTTTGGCGGTTTTGCCGTCTTTTTTTCTAAGGATTCGGCCTAGGCGTTGGACAAATTCACGTTTGCTACCGGTTCCGCCAAGTACAATACCAACCGATGCGTCAGGTACATCCACGCCCTCATCTAGGACCTGGGAGGTGACAATTACGCGGTATTTGCCGTTTCCGAAATTTGTTAGGATCTCGCGTCGTTCCTCTCGGGGTGTCTGGTAGGTAACTGCGGGTATGAGAAAGCGTCGGCTGATGGTGTAGACCAAATCGTTATAGAGGGTAAAAATTAGCATTTTCTCAGTTTTGTAGGTTTCAAGTTTTTCAGCGAGTAGGTCAAGTTTAGCCTCGGAGTTAACGGCGATTTTTAGAGCTTTGTTGCGTGCCAAAAGCGCCGCTCGCGCATCGGGATCACGTCCGGTGGACATGATAAAGCGCCGAAAATCAAAGGCTGATTTCAAAACAAGTTTGCGTGATACAAGATAGTTTTTAAAAATAGCCATATTGGCTTCATAGAGGTGCTGTTCTTGGTCAGTTAACTCAACTGCGATTTTTTCATAGGTGTAATCAGAGAGGTGCTTACCCGCGGTTAATTCTTCAACTGAAACTGAATAAACCTGATCGCCAACCAATAAGGGCAACAGGTTGTGTCGTTGGTCGCTACGTTCATAGGTTGCAGTTAAACCCATGCGGTAGGGTGCAACAAACATTTCTGCAATCTGCATATACCCAGGAGACGCCAAATGATGCACCTCATCAAAGACCAACAGCAAAAATTGGTTACCCAAATATGCCGCCTGTGCATAGGCTGAGTCATAAGTTGCAACCGTCACCATCTTTATCACACTCTCGCCGCCCCCCACCACACCTGCCTCCACACCCAAACACTCCCGCACCCGCTTTCTCCACTGATCAAGTAAATCCAAAGTAGGAACAACAATCAAAGTTTGAACTTTAAGCAAATCAATGGCCTTAAGCGCTATGAAGGTCTTCCCAGCCGCAGTTGGTAAAACCAGCACCCCCCGCTTACCCGCACCCACCCACTGATCCAGGGCCTTATTTTGATAAGCACGCAACTCAATACTGCCCCGTAACTGCTCAAGAACAGACAAATTCAAAACCGCATCCTCAACGCAGAGACTACTTTCTTTAAAAAAATCTAAAACATCACGATAATGACAAGCCTTAACCCGATAACAGTTATTTCTAGGATCCCACTTGCCATAAGGAGTTCCAATTGTCCCCTTTAACAACAACGTACCCCTATCAAACCACAAACGAGACATAAACAACAATACCGAAACTCACATCAATAAACCTACCCAAACACCCAACACACCAAAGCAACCTAAGACATCTGAAGAATCATAAAAGAGACATACAACACCATCGCGGGCATCTTGGAAGATATCGCATTGCAGACTTTCTTTCAATCATCATGCTCTGATTTGCGCAATAGCCGCCAAAGGTCTCAGCAGAAAGCAAATTCAACTGTATTATAAAGCATGTCAAAAATGATAATACAAATATAATTGAGTACAATACTATGGAACCAAATGAAAACAAAAAGGGAACATGAAAAAACACAGACAACAATCGCGCGAGCGATAATTTGTTGTTGGGTATGCTCAGCAATATTTGTGGTACTTGTTGGTATACTGAGCCTTATTGTTGGCTGCATTGTTTCTGTTCCACTATTTTATATAATGTTAGATGCAGAAAAACAAGCAAAGAAACCCAAACCTGTTTCTAACATATGGAATCACGGCGACAGCCTCTATCAAAAACTCAAACACCTCGACGAATTACGATGCAATGAAACTATCACAGTTGACGAGTTTGCAGAACTACAAAAAGAACTGATAATACAAGTTCAAAATGAATAAAGTCAAGTTGCCATTGCATGCTACACCCTAATGACAGATTAGTTGTTTTATTACGCTATCGTTAATTCAAAAAGATAGAAAGTATGCTTAGCACCAGCATTGGAAAAAGTCTCTTAGAAGTACAGCGGAAAGAAGTAAAAACTATTAGAGTAAATATGAAATGAGAGCACGACGGGAGTTGAACCCGCGACCCTCGGATCAAAAGAACTCCCTTTACTCTATGACAACTATAGACTCTTTTACCATTTGAAACCAACATAATGTTGTATTATGTTATTGCCCATATCATATCCTTCAATGCCGCATACTTGACATATGCTTTAATGATTAGATACCTGACCATGCATCCATTATACCATATAAAACTAATTTCTGAACAGAACTAATACACCAAGTTTTCTTACTTACGTGTGTAACCTTTGACTATGAGCCGTGATACTTCCCCTATTACAAATGCTGGAGTAAACAGCAACATGAACAGCATCATAGCAGAAGTTAAACTGTATATACCATGTGCTACCAGATACCTCAATGGCTCTACTACATTGATAAGGCTATTATGTAAACTAAATGCTAAACCAATTAATCCTATTACTGTGTAGAATCCAATTCTATGTTTTAGTTTGTATAGATTAATTTTCATGTGCCCTGCAGGTTCCTTCATTACACCTGATTTATGCTTACTATATGCAAATTTTGCTATTTCTATTATACAGAAACATATAACCAAAGCTGGAATGTAATATATTACAAAACCCACTGATACATCCTGAACTAAATTTGATGGCCATGCTACAATCATCATATCCCTGTAGGTGTAGCCACGTTCACTCATTACCCAGAAATAGACAATTGGACTACAACAAGCTATTACTGCTGAAACTATTGCACTTGTTTTAGTATTCACACTAACCATGTAGTGTTACATCATACAATGTATTATACTTGTTTGATATAGTGGATAGTTTTTAGGAATAATCAATTAACTAAACAATTATGCCCCCAATACAATAGGGGAGGCTTCCTACAAGTAAGAGGTACCCATCAGCACATCCAGCATTATCAATGCTTTGTAGAAGGCAAGCGAACTTATGTTTATCATAAATTGAAAGTAACTACAAGTAAAGAAATGCAAGCAATAAAACCCACACCAAACTCCAATGAGAAGAATGAAGCGGGTCCGACGGGAGTTGAACCCGCGACCCTCGGATTAAAAGTCCGATGCTCTAGCCTGACTGAGCTACGGACCCGCGCTCATTTTTGGTGTAGCTGTTAGGAAAATACAAAGGGGTTTTTTAGCGTTTCGGATAAGAAAAAGCAAAAAGCAAAAAAAAGCCATAAAACAACACGCTTCCACCAGTAGTAATAAACCATATTTGAGTTAATTCGGCGATATACAAACAACTGAGGGCTGTGGCACAATAGCAAACCCACAACCAAATCAACATGTAGCAAGTCTTGTATAAGTCGTTGTGTATGACCAATCACTACTGTGCAACATGAAGTCTAGCTCAGCCCATTAAAGCAAGCACCGTAAGTAAGGTTGAGTAAATCGGTGAACAAATTAGCCAAAGAGTTACAAAAAGAGCCGCCTGATACAACGAGTTTTTCAGCAAGTAAACTTGCATAGCACAATTTTACAGCTAATATTCACATACACAATTCTGCACCCATCAGGTGCAGAAATTAAAGAAACGGGCAAAAATATAGCAAAAAGAAAAATGTAAAAACCCACTGAACGCGAAGTTTATATCAAAATAACTAGCTACAGATGAACAAAAACAGCCTGATTGACAACATTAAAACAGACACAAAAACAAAACAAAATAAAAGAAAGAGTTGGGGGTTAGTTTATTCTTCCTCGGTGGTGTTTTCGTCGCTTTCGTCTGTTGGGGTGGTTTGGTCGGTGTCGGTTTCCATTGCCACCATTTCGTCTGAATGCGCCTGTTGAGGCGCCTCTAAAGGGTGGGCCGGAATGTGGGCCTCCTCCACGATAACTGACTGAATGATTGGTTCTTCAATTGCTGGTTCCATGATTTTTTCAAGGGTGGTTTCGATTGGAGCGTGTTCTGTGACTTCGAAAACTTGCAGGGGCGCTTCAATAACTGGATTTGCAACAACTATCACTTGCTCGTCAACCGTTTCAGCTGGAACAATAATATCAGAAGCGACATCAACTATAGCTTCCTCATATGATGCTTCAACTGAGGGTTCAATGTCCAGTGATGCTTCTGCAACCGATTCTTCAAAAACTAGCTCGTCTGGAAGGTCGGCAACTGTGACTTCTATGGGGCATTCAGCATCGGCAACAAGGGTTTCTTCTGCTGGGAGAACTTCAACAACTGCATCTTCAAGTGGCAGATCTTCTGCTGGAGCCGCCTCGGTTGAAGATTCAACTGGAGCTACTTCTGTGATGATTTCTGCGTCAACTGCTTCAGATGCAACTTCAACAGCGTCAGTTTCAACTGCAGCAGCATCCTCAAGGGGAGCATCAGCAACAACATAAACCTCAGCAGTTTCAACAAGAGTTTCATCTACTACAGCATCCTCAAGGGGAGCATCAGCAACGATCTCGACTGGAGCTTCAACTGTTGCAGTTTCCTCAAAAGATGCTTCAGCTGGAACTTGAAGTTCAACATTTTCTACCGGAGCATCAGCAACGATCTCGACTGGAGCT
>NZ_WRFL01000064.1:0-12405 GCF_009778815.1 Candidatus Bathycorpusculum sp. | reverse complement strand
CGGTTTGGGCGGCAGATCGAAATGGTTCGGGTAAGCAGATAGATTGGCATTTTACCACAAAACAAGCAAGAGGTAAACTAAAACATCTATATCCTAACTTATAATGCGGTCAAAGCAATATGTTAGTTTTTCATCTTTTTTAAATTTTAGTGTTGTCTGTTTTTATTGCGTAACCATTTTTGCATGATAATCTGATAATGTTTTTTCTAAATTTTCTGGTCTTTTTAATCGTTATTGTCACACTACAATAGCTCTAAGAGTTGGAATTGTTTTGGAGCTTTATTGTAAGCCTGTTTTTTTGATGGGATCAAGAGTTGCACAGGCCTTTATGGATCAAGTATAATCCTGACTTTTTTCACCATACATAGTTGATTGGTTTTGTGAGTTTTAGTCCTCTTTTTTTTGGGGGGGTAGGTCAGTAAAATACAGAGTTATGTACGATTACATTTAGCATGGTGTTTGGTCATGGCTGAATTTCCTCTACAAGTGTCTGTGTCCCTTAAAATAAACCAAAAAACCAACAAAAGCCGTTACCACAACTATAACCGCTATCCCAACCAATAATTCAACACCGAACCAACCATTATCTGTTGAATCCATCGGTTCTAAAATAAAATTTGCCAGCCATAAACCATAATGATCATCAGTTGAGGGATATGTTGCAGTAAGAAGGTAGCTAACCACCACAACCAAATCATCATCAAAACCACTAACACCTAAAACACCCAACAAAGCTTTATCGAGATTTTTAAGATCGGATACATACTCAGAGTACGCTGAGGACCATAATTTGTTGCCATGATCATCTAGGGCAACTATCCCAGAAACACTCAACAACAAATATTGACCGTTTCTATCTTGAACTATATCTCTGATACGGTAATCATACTGACGATTATCTGATATGATATAACCATCATATCGCTGATGCCACAGTTCCTCACCACTACCATCCGTTCTAACAAGCCAGTTGTTCTCAGCATCAAAACCACTAAACAAAAAACCCCCATCCGGAGTCTGAATAATCGAACTAACCGCTAAACTTGTTTCCTCCAACCCATAATCATAGGTATGGCTCCAGACAACCTCACCATACAAATCTAACTTGGTAAACCAAAAACTCAGACCCTGACAACCAGCAACATAATAACCCTCCCCATCATTTGATTGCAAAATAACTCCAGCTCCAATATCCGAGAATGTTTTTTCCCAAAGCAAATCCCCCGCATCATCATACTTAAAAACACTAGTCGCACAATGTCCAGAAACATATATACCATCAAGTATTACATAGCTTCCATCGTCTGTTACAGTAAACCCTGAAACCGATCGCAAGTCACTGATTTTTCGGCACCATTCCAGATTACCTTGAAAATCTGTTTTTATCAACCAACCCGAACTGCCCTGACTAACTAAAAGATATCCGGAATCAATTGCTTGTATTATCCATTTCATGCTTTCAATTTCGGGATAAGTTTTTGTCCACTCTATTTCGCCGCCTCTATTGGTTTTCATAAGGGATAAGACTGGGGGATAGACGGTTGTATTAGATCCAGCGAGTACAAATCCGCCATCTTGTGTTTGAACTATCGAGGAAATAAAAGAGTCATTATATGTTTGACTCCTCTGAAGCTTTAACGGTGTGGCAGATTGAGCCAAAACTTGACTGGGTGCAGCCAAAATCACCCCAAAAAACAATAGTATAAATACAATTGCACTAATCTTCAACTGTATCCCTCATATTCCTCGATAATCCTTCTCTGCTATAAAGATGAGCCAAGTCTCATTAATGATTTACTCTATAACCCCAAAACACCAAGCCGATCTCTTTTTTTAGTGTTAGTATAAATCTTCAAAATCAAAACTATTTGAGGAAAGGAACCATACTCAAATAACAGAAGCCTCTTCCAAAGAATTTATCTGCTTGGGTATGATGCCGTTCCTTAAAGTCAAGAACTAAACTTTGAGAATTCATCGCAAACACTAAAAAGAAAATATGCGAGATTAACCCATTAGTGTTAACTTTGCCGTTCAACGTAGTTTCGTTTGCTGTGGGGGGGGGTGTAATCTGTGTTGCTCACACTTATCATGTCAAAGCTGGAGCTGTCGCCATGACTGGTTTGGTGACGGATTTGGCGGGTTGTGTTGCGACCTGCATCGGTGGTTATGTTGTGGTGGGGTTTAGTTTTAGCTATGACTGATCCGTTGTGTCTGATCTGAAAACTCCTCTGGTTATGATGTCGGTATTTTCTTTCCAGTTACCCCGTTTAAATAGTATGTTTCAACTTTTCAAACATAAAATTCACTGTTAGCATCAGTAAAAATCAGAATAAGAAAAACTTGGCATAATATAAATTTCATAAAGCGCTACTCTCATAGAAAAAGATGTTATGTGTTGTGTTACTTAGTTGCTATTATTTTAGTTGCAGGTAAAATAGCATAACATACCTTACTGCCCACTCTTTCACATCATGCACAGGCGTGAATGAGAAGGGCACCCATCCCGCACTTTCAAGTTCTGCGATTCTGGTCATAATTGTATCAGGATCTGTCTCAGATACAATCTGCCATCTTGTTCTCACCAAAGGCTGAAGAATTATTCCCGGACCGTTTCCCAGTTCCTCTTTTGATGTGTCTTTTTTAGTCAATTTTTTCTCCTGAAGTTTTTTATATTCTAAATGATATTAATAGGTTTTGTTTATAAAATAAACTGGTGAACTATGTGGATGAAATTGACAAGAAAATCATTATGCAACTGCAAACAGACGGGCGAACTACCCTGCGAGAATTAGCGCAATCAGTCGGATTTACAAGTATGGGAACCAAAAAAAGATTGGAACGACTAATAAAAAACGGCACAATAAAAATATCTGCGCTCATCAACCTAAGCGCTCTCGACCTCCATCCGGCAATCGTAATGCTCGAAATGGAAAGTGCAGACGCCATGCAAGAAATCCTCACTCGATTCGAACAATGCCCTCGGATAATGCGGATGTTTAAAACAGTGGGCGGCTTTAACTTAGTTGCAATAGTTGTTGCAGAAACACCGGAAACACTTGAAAGTATATCTATGGAGAATTGCTCGCTTCGATGTAGCAGAGGTATACGTCGCTCAGAATTCTATCCGATAAGTGAAACATATTTCTCGTCGTTTCTGCAAATAAGAGGAAACCTTGCACACCAAGAAAAAAAGACCAATCCCTGCAACGTGGATTGTAATCTCTGTAAACGGTATGAAAAGCAAAAATGTGTTGGTTGTTCAGCAACAAGCAACTATAGAGGGTCGTTATAAGAAAGACAATAAACATGATTTAGCCAAAAACAGTTGGTGGAAGTTGACAGTTTAGAATTATCTATTTAATTGATAATTCCGCAGATTTTCTTTCTAGTGTTGATGGAAACAAAACGCAGAGTTTTGGGCAATGAACTAAAAAACAATATGGTGAAGAGTGAGCAAGAATATATTTTTACTTGTCTCTTGCTGAACATGGCTTTTCAGCGCTGATTTGCATGCTATGCAAAGAAAAAAGTCAGCGTGCTATTTGACACGGTGTCAGCGCTGATGGTGTCATTAACGATATTGATTGATGCGTGAAAAAAGCGGGGTTTCGATCTTCCTAACAAGATGGCTGTGTCCATGCTATCCGTGTGGGCAAAAAATCAAATACGTACATTTATAAAATACTAATTACAAGTAAAAACTTGTAAAACGGGTGTATGTTGTCTACCCGTTCATCTGACAGCATTTTTCCTGTTGTCACCTCTTCCAAGTTTAGGGAGCATACAAACAATAAATAACGTTAAGCGTGAGAAACAATGATTAACAAAAAACTTTACAAAAACCTGAAACTAAATACGTACTCAAACACTAACCCTAAAATCAACCTGCAAACACTCCACCGCAAAAGCACAATTTTCACATTTATTTCTTTAGTGTTTGTACTGGTGTTACTTTCTTCTATTGTTTACACAACAACCTTTAACGGCACTACCCATTTTGCTTCAGCATATGCTGTTGATAAAATTGTTCATGATGAGCAAGGACTCAGAGATGCCATTAATGATGAGGCTTTGAATGCAGCACCTGTTCAGTATGTTATTGCATTGGTTGCTGATATTGAGCTTACGGATTCCACGCTTACTATACCTGCAACTGCAAATGTTGTGTTGACAAGCGATAGTGGTGTGTTTATGAAGCTTATTGGGCCAAATGATGTAGATACCCTTACTGTTGCGGGTGGTGGTGTATTGGTGCTTGATGGACTTATTGTTACGCATGTTAGTGGTGATTTAGGTCGTGGGGTAACAGTCGATACCAATGGCACTCTTGAACTCCACAGCGGAGAAATTTCTGGAAACCTGTATCTTGCTACTTATAACGGTGGTGGGGTGTATGTGTCTGGTGGTGGTTCTTTTAGTATGTTTGATGATGCCCGAATTTACGGCAATACAGCTGGTTATGGCGGTGGGGTGTATGTGTCTGGTGGTGGTTCTTTTAGTATGGTTGATGATGCCCAGATTTACGGCAATACTGCTAGATTTGGTGGGGGTGTGTATGTGTCTGAGGGTTCTTTTAGTATGATGGGTAGCGCCAGGGTTGATGGCAATGATGTGTTTTCTTTTGGTGGGGGTGTGTATGTGTCTGAGGGTTCTTTTAGTATGATGGGTAGCGCCAGGGTTGATGGCAATACGGCTGATTATCGCGGTGGTGGGGTGTATGTGTCTGGTGGAGGTTATTTTAGTATGATGGATGATACCCGAGTTGATAGTAATACTGCAAATTATAATGGCGGTGGGGGTGTGTATGTGTCTGAGGGTTCTTTTAGTATGTTAGGTAGCGCTAGAATTGATGGCAATACGGTGTCGTCTTTGGGTGGGGGTGTGTATGTGTCTAGTAGAGGTTATTTTAGTATGATGGATGATACCCGAGTTGATGGCAATACGGCTGTGTCTGGTGGGGGTGTGTATGTGTCTGAGGGTTCTTTTAGTATGTTAGGTAGCGCTCGGGTTGATGGTAATGTTGCGTCTTCTTTTGGTGGTGGGGTGTATAATTTGGGTGTATTTGATATGTTGGGTGGTGCGATTTCTGGCAATACACTTTCCGGCACTAGTAATAATAACCGGGGCGGAGGTGTATGTAATGCCGGCCCGCGTGCTATTTTCAATATGGCTGGCGGCATAATCGGCGGTAACACTAGCAGTAGTGAGGGTAATTCTGCTTATCGAGGCGCAGGAGTGTATAACGATAGAGGCATGGTCACTATATCTGGTGATGCGGCCATATTGGGCAATAATGCGGTTTATGGCGGTGGTGGGGTGTATAATGACGCCGGTAAAGTTAACATGGGTAACACCCTTTCCGCTGAAGTCGTTCGTATCTCGGGTAATACTGCAAACTATGGCGGAGGCGTGTATAATACAGGTAACGGCGCTTCTTTTAGTATGGTTGGTCAGGCAGTCATTTCTGATAATTTTGTTCGTACCGATGGCGGTGGGGTGTACAACTCTGCAGTTTTTAACCTATTAGACGGCGAGATTTCAGCCAATTCCGCCGGTACCGGCGGCGGAGGAATATGTACCTATGGCGAATTTTATATGTCGGGTGGAAAAATTTCCAACAATTCTGCCCGCAGCGGAAGCGGAGTACTAAATTACCGCACGTTCAACATGAACGGCGGAGAAATCTCAAACAACACATCCACCGGATATGCAGGTGGTGTGCATAACAATGGCAGTCTTTCGTCTGGTTCTACTATATTTGAGATGTCTGGAAATGCACTTATCTCTAATAATTCTGCGGTTCTTGGGGGCGGCATATATAATGCCTATAATGCTACAGTTAACATGTCTGAGCGAGCCTCCATTTCCGGTAATGTTGCCGTTAACACTGACAAAAGTGACGGTCGAGGAGGCGGTGTATACAACTTTGATCGCGCCACACTTAACATGCTTGACAACACGGTCATCGCTGATAATTTTGCGGTTTTTGGCGGCGGCATATGCAACAACGCCAACAGCACTGCCAATATGTCAGGCAACGCTGCTCTCTTAGACAATACTGCCCATCTTTATGGCGGCGGGATGTACAATTGGAATCCCTACTCTGAAGCTGAGCCTTCAGTTTTTAGTCTATCTGATAATGCGGTTATCTTGGGCAATTCAGCCGCTTACTATGGCGGCGGCATACAAAACACTAACAACGGTCTGCTCATCCTATCTGGTGATGTTGTTATTGCTAATAATTCTGCCATCTTTGGCGGCGGCATCTACACTATGTGTGCTCTGTCTAACGCAGTCACAATAAATGGCTGTACTATCGCTAATAACTCTGCTATTTCCGGTTCTGGCGGTGGCATATATACAAATAGTGAGCTTATTGTGACCGAGGTTGTGATTGCTAACAATACTGCCGATGTTAATGGGGGTGGAATGTATGTGGCTTCCAGCGGCTTTGTTGACCTGCAAGCAGGGATAGTCTATGGTAATGCGGCTGGCAATAATGGCGGCGGAATCTGGGTCACTAACACCGATGATATTGGATCCCTTGGCAAACTCTATATTGAGCGTGGGACGATATTTAGAGATAATACGGCTTGTGTTCTTGTTTCTCTAACATCCTTAAGTGCCTATGAGGAAGGAATTTATCGTAATCAGATCCAGATTGACGATGGGCTATGGTCCAATGGTGCGTTGTATGGTATAAATAATTATGATATCAGCTTTATGACCCGCTGTGTGATAGTTTATGATCCGGGTGCACAGGGTACTTGGCAAGCTGATGCGGAGACCTATGTTGATTTAGAGTTTGGAAGTTCTACGCCAGTATTTGGTACTGCTTCAGGTGTTGACTACACAATTGATCGTGTATCGGGTTGGAGTTTTGCAGGTTGGCTTCCAGCTTGGTCTGCTGTGGTATCGGGTAATGTGACCTATGTGGCTCAGTGGATCAAAAACGTGGAGCCGATATTTTATACTGTGACATATAATGGCAATGGATTTACAGGCGGGACCGTACCTATGGGCGGCTCTTATCCGGCAGGATATTTGATGCCTGTAGCCACTCAAGGAAGCATGATTCGAGAGGGCTATGTTTTCCAAGGCTGGGCCTACACCCCAGATGCAAAAACACCCGACTTTACGACCGGTTCAACAACATATCTCACCCTCACAAAAGATGTCACCCTATATGCCATATGGCTCAAGGAGGACCCGCCTTCTTTGATGTATACGGTAACGTATTTGCCTGGGGATTATGGCACTTTTGAGACGGTTAGTTTTGTGTGTGCTTTGGGAGATTTGACTCCTAAAGCACCGGTAGCAATTGGTCAGCCCAGCTGGCATTTTATCGGCTGGACACCTAAACCAACTCCGACCGTTGAGGGCGATGCCACCTATGTGGCACAATGGGAACCAGAAGCTACCCCTACTCCCTCCCCCAGCCCAACAGCCGCACCATCATCATCTCCCTCACCCACCCCAACCCGCCCACCATCATCATCTCTCTCCCCCAGCCCAACAGCCGCACCATCATCATCTCCCTCACCCACCCCAACCCCCACCCCAACTTTATCTCCCTCGCCAAGTCCAACTGCATCACCGTCGTCTGTGAGGACTGTAGATGGGGTACCGGTTTGGGCGCTTGTAAATCTGTTGTTGAGTGTTGTTGGAGTCATATTGGCGGCCATACTAACTATAGGGGTGTTGTTGCAACGCAATCAAAAGCAGAAAAAACAACAAGCACAAGAACAAAAGAAAGACGCCAAAGGGCAATATGTTGCAAAACAGAAACAAAAGGGTGACGAAGATTATACTAATGGAGCGGAAGAGAAAAAACAGAAGCTACATCGTCTCTTTTGGTTCTTGCTGAGTGTTATTATGGGTATCATGGGCATTATCGTGTTCATATTAACCGAAGATGTGACTCGGCCAATGGCACTAGTGGACAGATGGACCATCCTAAACGTTATCATATTTGTAATAGAGCTGATCGCTATAGTACTTACTTTTAAACACAAAAACAACAAAGACCAAACTGTTGCTTATACCGTGCATTATTATTTGCATGGTACTAAAAATCCAGTTGCTACAAGTAAGACAGTTGCGTTTGGTACTATTGGTTTTAGCGTGACTGAGTATGCACCAAATATTGTGGGTTACACGGTAGCGGGCGATGGTGTGATGTCTTTGGTTCTTGATGCGGATGCGGCTAAGAATATGATTGTTTTCTACTACACGTTGAGTACTAAAGAAGATAAAAATGAGCAACAAAACAGAAGCGGCAACTAAAGAGGCAAATGCCTCTGCTAAACCCCAAATCAATAGCCTGCCTATCCCTGGTCTCACAAACCTTTTAAAATACAAGATACATATATTAATACAGGTGATTAATTTGGCAGAAGAAATGAAGATAAAACATGTGAGCGATCTAAAAGTATCCGTCGAAGAAATGATTTTTAAGAGGAAAATTTGGGTAATGTACCTTGTAGTAAATGACTTTTATAAGGACTTAATAGCTAAAAAATTAGTAAAAGTTGACGTTGCGACAAGTGTAAGATTTAATGCTTTTGTACAAGAACAGGTTAGCGCATACATGACTGGCAAAACGGCGCCCCCTGCAGAAATTGAAGGGCCCATCCTAAATATTGCTGACGATTTACTCGCTGGAAAAGAGATTACACTAAGAACGGGAGACTATATTGTCCTTCAAACTTACATGCAAAAAGCAAATCCCCAAAGTCTAAGAAAGGCTTAGAAGAGGATTTGCTCACTTTTCTTCTTTTTATAAGGTGTGTTAGTAATTGACGGTTGAAGCGTTTCCTCTTGTAATTGGCTGGGAGTTAACTTTAAAGTGTAGTCTACGTTGTCGCCATTGTGGGTCCTCAGCAGGGTTACCGCGAGACAATGAGTTAACCACAGATGAGGCGTTAGCATTATGCGAGCAGTTCCCCGATCTTTTGGTGCAAGAAGTAGATTTTACAGGTGGCGAATCTCTTCTACGCCCCGACTGGAAAGAGATAGCACTCTGTCTCAAAGACTTGAAAATTAGAACTAACCTCCTTACACACGGGGTAGATTTAACAGAAAATAAAATTCATGAACTGGTAAATGCTGGCATAACCTGTATTGGCATAAGTATAGATGGCTTAGAAAAGAGTCATGATTTTATGAGAAGGTGTACTGGCGCCTTCAACAGAACTCTTCATAGCCTAGACTTAATGAAAAAAGCAGGTATGAAGTTTAACGTTATTACAACGGTAACGTCACAAAACGTTGATGAAATGCCAGCGCTAATGGAGGTACTCCAACAACATGGAACCGATGCATGGAGACTCCAATCACTAATTCCCTCAGGCCGGGTGAAAGATTCAAAAGAAATAAATATAGAAAACAAAACTATCTTAAAAATGGGGCAATTCATTCGCGAAAACAAGAAAATTGCGCACGAAAAAGGGCTTGAGATTATTGTAGCGGATGGATTACAATACATTTTTGAAGAAGAAAAAGCCGCAACCCACAGCCCTTGGTTAGGTTGTTCCGCTGGGTGGTGTACATGCGGAATCACAAGCGACGGCAAAGTTAAGGGTTGCCTATCTATGCCCGATGAGCTAATAGAAGGAGATTTGCGAAAACATAGCTTGTGGGATATCTGGTTTAATCCTGAATCTTTTGCTTACAATCGTAAATTTACGCAGAACCAACTGGGCGATAACTGTGTAGGTTGTGATATGCGTGAAAGTTGCAAAGGTGGCTGTAGCTCAAAAAGTTACACAGCAACTGGAGCCTTTCATAATGACCCCTACTGCTTTTATCACATAAACTGCAATACACGTTAGCACATATCAGATATGTGGTTTAACTAAAATCGCAGTTATTTCTTCTTGGGTGAGTAGGTTTTCGGGGGTGATTTTGGGGTTTTTCTCTTTCACAGTTAAACTAATCCAGTTTACTTCTGGAGGTGTGGGGGTGTTTTTGGCGCAACTGCCTTGTTTGGCGTATTGAACTACTTTGCGTAGGAGGAGTTTGTTGTCTGCTTTGGTGGATTCTTTGTTTGGTCTGCTGTTTATTTGGGCTACTATGTGTTCTATGTCGGTTTTTGTCATGGTTTTGATGTCTGTGCCATTAATTATGCGCAGTAATACGGGGAGGTGGGCGGCGCATTTTGAGACTCGACCAAGGGACAGCCCCAAAGCGTTGAGGTGGTCTAAAAACTGCAAGCCTATTGTGCCGTTTGGGAGTTGTTGTATGTTGTGTCGGTTGCGTTTTATGCGCTGGGCGTAGTCATGAATCGGTTTGTTTATTGACATATCCCTTGTGTATTCGGGGGTTTTTAAAGGCGAAGATTTTGTTTTGGTTTTTTGGGTTTTTTGAGCCGAAATTTGAGGAATAGAACCAGACACAACTGCTTGGTGCAGGGGGTGGGATTCGCACTAAACCCCGTATGGCGACGTCGCCATTAACAAATTTTTTCGCTCAACCCCTTTTTCTATTTTAGCATTAGAAACTGCTTAAACCAAAGTTTTTCTTATCTTCAATTTCCATCCTCAAACAGTATGTGCCAATTTACCTATTGTGGTACTCTACTTTCGCCCCTTCTGTTTCTTATACATTTTCTGGTCTTTTTAACCGTCATTGTCACAGATGCAATATAGTTCTAAGAGAGGAATTGTTATGGGCTTTATTGTAAACCTGTTTTTTCGATTGCTAGGTTGTTTGTAGTTTTTCGGTATTCTCAAAAAGTCTGTCTGTTATTTCATATTTGCAGTTTTTGCAGGTGTATTTGTTTTGTTTGATTAGTTGTGTGAAGCAGTCTGGGCACCAGATTGTTGCTTCTTTTTGTATGGCACTGATTTCAATTTTGAAGGTTTTGTCTGTTTTTTCACCACTGAAAAAGGTAACAGCTAATTGCATTTCCATGTTGTAACTCATGATAGTCTCAACCCAGCAGATGTTATGTTAGCTGTTTGTTATATTTCTGTTTGGTTGCTAACGCAGGTTGGCGCTATCAAGATTAGTAAGGTTCACGCATTTTTGTAAATTAACTTTCATAGATGTTTAGAAACGCTAAATGAAGTTAATCGACCATTTGGTAACACCTAAATACTTCAAGCGGTCTTTTGATTTTGGGGAAAATTTTGAGTCGAATTTCTTGTGATAAAAAAAATTGTGTCAATCACATAGAGGGCTACTGTTCTCTGTCTAATCCTGAAAAAGAGGGCAACAGTTGCATTGATTACGAAGACGAAATGGATTTTACACGTCTAAAGGTTGATGTAGCAAGAGGCACCCTCGGCTGACTATTTAACTCAACATTACATTTTTAGTTCCGCAAAATAGTCTGTAATCCATGTCTTAATTTCATCCCTTATACGGCAGAAAGCAGCAAGGTTTTCCGTTTCAGTTCCACAAACCTCCGAAGGATCCTCAAACCCCTGAACTACGTACTTTTTGGTTTTAGGCAACTTTGCACTAACTATCAGAGGGCGACTCATAGTTGTGGGTGATGTGCACAGAGTGCAGAGTGTTTTTGCACTGTTTTCACAAACAGAAACAGCTAAGTCAATTTTAGTATCGCTAAATACTTCTAACCCTTTGGAATACTGTCCTGAAATGTCTATGCCTATTTCGGCCATAACTTTGATGGCTAAGGGGTTGATTGTTGTGGGATTTGTTCCAGCGCTGAAAACCTCATATTTTTCGCCATACATGTTTCTAAGCAGTCCCTCAGCCATTTGCGACCGAGCCGAGTTATGGGTACAAACAAACAGAATTTTAGGTTTAGACATGATTACAAGACCGTTGATTGTCGCGTAAGTTGTCAACTATTTTTTGTGTTTCTTTTTCATCGGGGTGAGATATGGCCCCTTGCGGGCAAATGTTTTCACAACCCCGACAAAAAACAACACATCTGTTGGGATTAATCTCTATTGTTTTCTTTTTGTCATGGATGGTTTTTGTTTTGAAAGCGTTCATGTGACAGAATTTTATGCATTTTCCACAAGTGGTACATTTGTTATAGTCTATTTTTGGATCCCACGGAATTTTGTCTCGTGGTAGCCCTTCATAGTCTGTTTCAACCATCTTTTTTTCACCCAAAGTGTTTCTGACAATGTTGTTCTGTAATTATGGATGTGGTTAGAGGGTGTCGTCGCATATAAGTGCATTTTTCCTATTTTTCTTATTTTTAGGAAAAATTTATTTAGTGGAGAAGCCGTTTTTCTCTAATAGTAGTGATTAAGCATGGCTGATTGTTGTAGTGGCGATGAGGTTTGTAGAATTGATGCTGTGATAACGATGGATGCGAAAGGGCAGATTGTTCTTCCCAAAGATTTACGCAATAAAGCAAACATGAAAGCAAATGACAAAATAGCAGTTGTTGCTTGCGAAAAAGACGGTGAGGTCTGCTGT
>NZ_WRFL01000063.1:0-12848 GCF_009778815.1 Candidatus Bathycorpusculum sp. | reverse complement strand
CCATACGAACTAACCTTGTTTGGCGATATATGTACAGCATCACATAAAATTATCTATAAGTGAACACTCTCAAAATAAAAATAGTCTCATCAACTTGCTATTTTCGTTAAGTTAATGACATTGCAAATAATAGGGAAGTAAGTGTGAAAAATGTGCGTTTATGTCGGAGTTTTTGCAAATTGAAGTTAGAGATAGAACTCGTTCCAGTGTTTACTTTTATACTTTTGTTTAGTTTTGGGTTAAACATTATTTATTACACTCAAAGTTACATGATTTATTGACCTAATATCAAATATATGAGCTAAATAATTCATATTTAGACGATTAAAAATATGGCCTGCAATCAGACACCAGTTAAGCATTGCCAAAACAAAATAGCCACACAAATTTAGAGAGATTGAAATTACTTTTTGGTTCCGTTCGATATATAGAATATATATTTTTACGGCTGACATTAATAATCTACACATATACAACGGAAATAAATGTTTCGCAAATCTTATATATCAAATAAATACTCTCAGAAAAGCATAGACTTAGCACAAAAAAATAAACAACACCAAAGCCAAATACAACCACCAATAGCACCACCCAAAAAAAGAGACCGAACCACTTGACAAAAAAGGAAACCCAATAAACACAACACAATCAAACATCATATAACACAGTACTACCCATTTGTCCCAAACCCACAACAGCCCCACATAACAAATTCGTACAATTAACATCAGAATCCAAAAATAGAGTTAAAGAGGGCCGGGGCCGAGATTTGAACTCGGGCGAAAGGCTCCACAGGCCTGTATGCTACCAAGCTACATCACCCCGGCCACAATTCCAAGCTTTCCCGCGATTTGATAACCCACAAGTAACCCATTATTTGCATTCCCGCATGAGCCGTACACCAAGGATTACCATAAACGGCAAAGCCAACTTCGCCTAATTTAGTAGCTTCTCCAATGTTATAAACAACTCTGATAATAAACTTGTCGTCTAAGAGAATTTAGAATAATCGTTTATCCAACTGCAGACAGAGCACGGTGTTCACCACAGACTTATGATCTAAGAATTATTGAACCAACAACATATCCTCAGTTTAGTAATATAGCAAACAACTTTCCAATGTCGCAATGAGCAAATAATTCTAGCTGGCAACCAACCTACAAATTTGACTCACCATTATTTCCACCAAGCACTTTATTATACGGCATACCTTGCTATCAAGAGAGGTTTGATTATGGAACTTGATGTTTGTATTAAGGGTCGAAGAAGTGTACGCGAATACACTCAAGAACCGATCGCTAAAGAGCAAATAGAAACCATATTAGAGGCAGGTACTTGGGCGCCTACCGGAATGAATCGTCAACCTTGGAGATTTATAGTAATTGAAAATAAACAGCTTATCAAGTTGGTTTCAGACGAAACCAAGGAACTGGTTAAACAAGCTCTGCCTCATTTTGCTGCACAATTCAACACCGACCAAGACGTCATATGTTATGATGCCCCCATGTTAATTTTGATATGCAGCGAAAAGGATCCACAGTGGGCACAAATAAATCTGCTTGATTGCGCTTTAGCTGCTCAAAATATGTTCCTCAAAGCCTACGAGTTAGGACTTGGAACGTGCTACATGGGGTTTGTATCGTTTCTAAACAGCAATCCAGCATTTTTACGTAAACTGGGCATACCGGAAAACTATGACATACAAGTGCCCTTCATCATCGGACATCCCAAAACTACGCAAGGCAATGCCGCAAGGCAGAAACCCAGCATTTATAAATGGGTCAAATAACCCTTTACCCGTTTTTGATTTTTAGTTTCGATAAAACCTGCGTAGGGGTTATCACTACAACACACGTTGCAGTTTTACACTTTTTCGTGCTAACCCTCAGCTTCAGTAAGTTCAGGCTGATAGGTTTAAACTTGGATTTTTAAAGCGGTTATTGGGTTTAACTAAGTCCCTTAAACTATAATATTTTCATGATTTTCGAGCGTGTACACGAAAATTGATTATAACATATAGTCGCATGTTGTCAGAACGAGAAGCCAAAGTATTATCCAGCCTAAGCTATGCAGGCAAAACAATATTCACAACCCAAGACCTAAAAGAATTCACCAACAACCCAAAAAAACCTCCTCGACTGGCTAGTACGCAAAAAATGGATCCGAAAAATAAAAAACGGCACCTACCTAATAGCACCCCTAAACGCAGGCACAAACGGCACAGACAACTATCCTGTACAGCTTTATTTTAGCATCCGTTCTTGTTGAACCCTACTACATAGCCTACGCAAGCGCCCTAAACTACCACGGCCTCACCGATCAAATCCCGCCAGCAACCTATGTGGCAACAACCAAACCTCGCAACTCTAAAACCAGTCTAAACACCAAATCAAATTCGTCACCATCCCATCCCACAAAATATTTGGAACTGAAAAAACCGAAATTGAAAACAAACAAATAAAAATCTCCTCAAAAGAAAAAACCATAATCGACTGCTTAGACCACCCAGAACACTGCGGAGGCATAGAAGAAATAGCCAAAACGCTATACTTTACCAAAAACGACATAGACCAAAACAAACTAGTTAGCTTTGCACAAAAAATCGGCAACAAAACCGTCCTAAAAAGATGGGCTATCTCGCAGAAAAGTTAGGTATGGAAAAAGTACTTGAGACCATTTCAAAGCTCCCTCTTTCAGCAGGTTATCCCCTACTTGATTGTTCCATGAAAAAAAGAGGCCGTATATTAGAAAAATGGAAAATAGTTATAAATGTACCCATTGATCCTTCAAAGTGGCTAACATGATACCGCCCCAAGAACTAAGAAAGATAACCAGAGAAAAGAAAACGACGCTTTACTTTAGCGGTTTCGTTCATATAGAAAACAGAATTATGGAAAAAGGCTATCTTAACCTATAAAAAATGTCATAAAGCAAGCGCACATAGAGGCTATGAAAAGCCTTTTTCCCAGAGACCTAATATTGTTAGTTTTAGGAGAGACAAAAGAAACACTGAGAGAACTTTAGGGCTCAACTAAACCTTGAAACCTAAAATTGCGTGGTTCTTTGGCAAATAGACGGCATTGTTCATTTCAAGCGGTCTATTCAGAAAATGACACTGTTAAGAGCATCTTAAAACGCTCAACTGCATATACAGCATGAGAAACTTGTGCGGGCATAACAATAGCCTCACCTCTGTGGAGCAAATGCATTTTTCCATCTATGGTGATTCTCCCAACACCATCCAAAACAAGCACCAAAGCATCACCCGCTGATTCATGCGAACTAATTTCTTCACCCTTTTCGAAAGCAAACAAAGTCAAACTATGACGGCTATTTTGCGCAAGCGTTTTACTAACAATCTGACCATCTTGATACGCCACTTCATCCACTAATGGTAAGACCACTCCATGCTCAACGTTTTTAATCAACTTCCCCATACAAAACTCACCACTTACCAGCATCTATTTTACCCATTTAACTTTGCCCTCTTCATAAAAACCACGACTACCCATTTCCTCCGCAGGAACACCCACAGCAATAACACAAAACGGAACAATATTATCGGGCAATGCAAACAAACTACGAAAAGCCCTCACCTTGTCCTCTTTAGGATATACGCCGCACCAACAAGTGCCCAACCCCAATTCAGCAGCCTGCAAAAGTATATTTTGTGTTGCAGCCCCACAATCTTGGGGAAAAAAGCCCACCGATACCCCACTTTGCAGATTCAAATCCGCACACACCACTATCGCACAGCTCGCTGTTGTAAGCATTTGCGCATGTGGATGAATTTTTGGAATTTCATCGAGTTTAGCTCGATTTTGTACCACAATAAACGTCCATGGACGGCTGTTGCAGGCGGAGGGTGCCAACATTGCGGCTTCTAACAGCTCTTTGATTTGTCCATCAGATACGTTTGCTTCGGATGCATAGTTACGGATAGATTTTCTGTCCTTAATTGCCTCAATAATCATAAAACACAACCTTTCACTAGCTTAATTATTGTTTCTCTTGTTATTTCTTCCTTGCCCTTTCTTATAAAAGAACCAATAAGAGCACATACCAAGCCCATTGTGCTGTTTTCTTTAGCACAGAGCAGTACAGAACCAAAACGTAAGATAAAATAGTCACACTAAACCTAACTTGCTTATCGAACATACTCAAAACCGTCATCCTCACCCTCATGTTTCGAAACTTGGGATTTATCCGTTAGATTTCCAGCTAAAACCTCAATCAACTTAGTAAGAGTTACTTAGCGCCGCCTATACTTCAAACCCTGTTCTCGAAACCACGGCATACTTTTGTAATTTGTCCACGATTCGTTTTTAGGTATACCTGGAAGAAAAAAAGCCATTGCAATATTGGCACTTTATATTTATTTTTTTAAAAAAATTGGTTGTGGTTGACAACAGAATGGTCTAAAATACATCACCCTGACCATGCTCTAGACCACCATTTTGGTAACACATATCGAGCTATTTCGCTTTCGTGCAAACCAACACAACATTACCAAACAGTTCAAGTCAACGCCCTAACTGTGTAGCTTCCTCTATGGTTGTAACAACCTTAATTATAAGTTGTCCGCTGATAAGCCAAGTATCACGTGTGTGTTGATATAAACTTAAATGCTCAAGCACTTAATTTAAGCAGGCTTGACCCGCATGGAGCCAACAAAAAAATCTCTACAATCCAAAGCAAGTATAGCAATCTTGATTGCCGGGTTAGCCGCGTTTATCCTCTACTTTGTATTTTTCATCGACCCCCAACAAGTCGCTCGAACCCTAGTCCAAACCAACCTCACCATCTACTCCGCAGCTTTTGTTACATACATGCTATTCACAGTCTGCTCTACAATGGTTTGGCGCAGTTTACTATCAAGTCTAGCAGTAAAAATCACCACCCGCAAAGCTTTCCTCTATACCTGGACAGGATTATTCTTCGAAGCCACCGTACCCCAGCTGGGCTGGTCTGCAGAGGTTTCAAAAACCTACCTGCTAACCAAAGACGCAAACATCCCAGCCGGCAAAGTTGGAGCCTCAGTTGTTGGCCAAAAAATCTTGGGTATGACCATAACAATTATCGCACTAAGTATAGGTCTGGGATTGTTGCTCTTTAGATATTCACTAAACCTAACAGCAGTCCTGCTAATAGGAATAGTTTTGGGACTCTCGATACTAACCTTAGCTGTTGTTTACTACATTAGCTTTAAACCAAATGCCACCAAGACCCTGCTGCGCTGGGCAATTAAAATAATACAGGTCTTTCGTAAAAGCTGGAACACACAAAATTTCCAAACCAAAGCCGAAGAACTGCTAAACGGCTTTCATACAAACATCGCACAGCTAAAAGCAAACCCCAAAGCATTGATAGCTCCAGCTGTTTATGGGGTTGTGGGATTTATCTTTGAGGTCTCAGTTCTTTTCATAACTTTTGCAGCCCTAGGACATCCAGCACCAGTTGATGTAGTGTTGATTGTCTTCACTCTAACAGGCACACTCCAAACCATTGGACCACTCTTTTTTCCCGAGTTAGTTATGACTCTAACTTTAACAGCACTATTTGGAGACCCCGCTATAGCCTTCTCAGCCACTTTGTTAAGCAGAGTGGTTAACCTATGGTTCCGCCTTGCAGTATCCTGTGGTGCCCTGCAGTTGGCAGGAATCAAAATCATACGCCAAACTCCACCAAATAACAACCAACCAATAGGCGAGGTTAAACAAAACTAAACAACAACCAGTCAGTCAACTCACGAGTTGAACAATGCTCTAGAAAGATTTTAAAGTAAATCTACCTATGAGATATGCAGGAATTATTATGCCTACAGCGTTTGTGTTGATAAATACCGAGATAGGCTCCGAATCAGACGTTTTAAGAGAACTCAAAAAAGTCGAAGGCGCCGAAGAATCCTCAGCGGTATACGGAGTTTATGACATTGTAGCCAGAGTCAAAGCAGACACGATGGATAAACTCAAAGAAATTGTCACGTGGCGCATCCGAAGACTCGACAAAGTCCGCTCAACGCTAACTATGATAGTTGTAGAAGACAAAAAATAAACAACTCAATTCCCAATTTCAAATCCGCCACTACTATAGTCCAATAAAACCACAAGCAACAGAGCATAATAGCAATTAAGCCACGTCAGAAGTCAAGCTTAACCCAAAATAGTCTCATCGCCTGAGCAGTCTATAACCTGTTTGTTAGCAGTTATCGGTTGTGACTGTGTGAATACTGTCACATAATTTTAAATTTTTTTGAACCGCTAATTGAGGTTTGTGTGTCTACTAGATAAAGGAAAATAGCAACAACATCAAAGACATCACAAATTATTCGGTTCGCATGGAGTAAAACGCTAATGTTCAAACTAACAAGAGCACTCCTAGCAGCCGGTCTATTAAATAAGAGGAAGAAAAAATATGACAACTGCGTATATTCTTTTAAATACTGAAATTGGAGCAAAAAATCAAGTTCTAAAAGAGCTACGAGACATTGAGGGTATTGAGGAAACCTATGACCTCTGGGGAGTCTACGATATCTTGGCAAACGTAAAGGCAGAAAACACAGAGAAACTCAAGCATATCATAACCAACCGTATTGAGAAAATCGGTCAGATCAACTCCAAGCTAACCATGATAATCACCGAGCAAACCACATCACAAAAACAACAACTAACATTTGAACCGAGGCCAATAATCGATCAGTAAACAAAGAGATAGTTGGTAATATTTTTTACTTGCCCCGCTTGTTTCTAAGCGGAGCCGCACCCCTTGACTACATCACAGACTACTATGCACATAGGTCTAGACGATACAGACTCAACTAAAGGCGGCTGCACCACCTATCTCACCGCTCTTCTTATTGAAGAATTCAAAAAATTCAATGTAACTTTTCTGGATTATCCTTTGCTGATTCGACTTAACCCCAACGTACCTTGGAAAACCCGCGGCAACGGCGCGCTCTGTCTAAGATTTAGCTACAACCCCAAATTTAGAAAAGATATCAAAAAAATTGCCACCCAGCTCTGGGAAGAGCACTCCGCAATCGATCAAAAAGGAACCGATCCAGGCATTGTCTTTTTTAATTCAGCCACCATACCTGAGGAATTAAAAGAGTTTACAAAAAAAACTCAAACAACCATCGTGACCCAAAAAGAAGCCCAGACCCTCATCAAAAAAATCGATGCCGAAGCCCAGAGCTTTAACAGCGGACGAGGCATCATCGGCGCATTAGCAGCGATTGGTGAAACCCTCCAAAACAAAGACTACACCTATGAATTAATCACCTACCGCATAAAACAAAATTGGGGAACCAAACGCCAAATAGATCAAAACTCTATCTTTGAGATGGACAAAACCACAGCACCCCATACCTTCAACAATATTGACCCCGAGAAAGGCAGAGTCATCATCACCCCAAGAGGACCCGACCCCATTCTCTTTGGCATCAGAGGCGAATCACCCCAAATCCTACAAACCGCCCTCAACCTCGTTAAACCCCAAGAACCCATAGAGCGCTGGGTTATTTTTAGAAGCAACCAAGGCACCGATGCCCACCTAAACCCCACAACGCCTCTGGCCAAATTAGTACCCTATTGCTCAGTTATTGCCAAGGGCACCGTTGCCCAATCCCCCCGCATCATCCCCCGGCGTCATGTCATCTTTTCAATAGCCGATGGCACAACCGAGGTAGACTGTGCAGCCTATGAACCCACAGGAACCCTGCGCAAAACCGCCTGGGAACTCAGAACAGGCGATACTGTTGAGGTCTATGGAGCAGTACACAAAGCCACAGCCACCCGCCCCCTAACTATCAACCTTGAAAAAATCAAGGTGCTCACACTCCAAAAACAAATCCAGACCCAAAATCCCCTCTGTCCTAACTGTAAAAAACGGCTCAAATCCATGGGTAAAAATCAGGGTTTTCGATGCGAAAAATGCAACATCCGATTTCCAGATCTCAAAAAACAAGAAACCAATCTACCACGCACCCTCACACCGGGACTATATATAACCTCTACACGCTCACAAAGACACCTAACCAAACCGCTTAGACGCTATGGCCAAGAAAAAAGCACAAATGAACACATAGATATGGTTGAATGCTGGAGTGCTAAGAGCGCAGTTGAGTAAATTTTTGTTTTATATTTAACTCTTGGTTTAAAAGGAGCAAGCCAAGTAAAACCAAAATTAAACCAACAACTAAAAAGATAAGCAGATAAGAAACTCCAAAATATTGATCCATAAGAGTCCAAAGACTTCTAAAGATAAGCACCGAAGCTATGATAACTATAAATTCCCCAATCAGAGCCCTTGCCAAGCGCATAATAACAAAGATATAGCAACCAGCTATAAATTTTTTAAGTCTACAAAACTACAACCAAAAACACATCCAACTTTTGATAGCATAGAGACAACAGCAAAGAGGGATAAATGTGCAGAGATAAAGTTGATTAGTTATACTCTTTAGCTAAGGCTTTAAATCCGTGAAGCCCATAAACCCCTTCCGCAACTAACAGATATACAAGAAGGCTGGCTTTATGGTTGGAAAAACGTTTACTGCAGAAGCGTATCAGCTTCCATTCTTTAAGCAAGAAGGGTTTATCAGAAAACAGTGCCCCAAATGTAGCGAGTATTTCTGGACACAAAACCAGAGTCAAGAAACCTGTGGCGAATCGGGCAGTGATGAGTGTGGATGCTACAGTTTTTTGGGCAATCCAGCTACAAAACGCAAATTTACACTTCCCGAAATGCGCGAAGCGTTTCTCTCGTTTTTTGAGAAAAATGGACATACCCGCATAAAGCCCTATCCAGTTGTGGCACGCTGGCGCAAAGACATCTATCTTACACATGCAAGCATTATCGATTTTCAACCCTATGTTACAGAGGGCATTGCACCGCCGCCTGCAAACCCACTGGTAATTTCTCAGCCCTCCATTCGATTAACCGATATCTCTAACACCGGCCCAACGTTTGGGCGTCACCTAACCATCTTTGAGATGGGCGGTGCACATGCCTTCAATACCGCAGATAAAGAAATTTATTGGAAAGATGACACCGTGCGGTTCCATCAACGTTTTGCAACCGAGGTGTTGGGCATCCCCTCAGATGAGATTATCTACAAAGAAGGCGTCTGGGAGGGGGGCGGCAACGCAGGTCCAGATGTGGAATGTATTGTTCGCGGCCTTGAAGTGGGCACCTTGGTGTTTATGCAGTACAAAGTTGTGGGTGAAGAGTTTGTCGAGTTACCCATACGCACCGTTGATACGGGCTATGGTATTGATCGCTTTACATGGATCAGCCAAGGCGTGCCAAGTCTTTTCCAAGCAATTTATGGCAATCTACACGACAAAGTGCTCTCCATGGCTGGAATAACCAATTTAGATAACGATTTTCTGCTACGCGTGGGCAAATACTCAGGTTTGGTTAGTGTGGATAAGCGTGCTAATCGTATGGTTGCACGCAAACGCGTCAGTGAACTCACAGGTATTGACCTAGCAACCCTGGAGAAAGAATTGGTTCCCATTGAAAATGCTTGGGCAGTGCTAGATCATACCAAAACCCTGAGCTTTATGCTCTCAGAGGGTGTAGTGCCATCTAACATCCAAGAAGGCTACCTCGCACGGTTATTGTTCCGCCGGGTCTATCGCTTAATGCGCATCCTAAACATACAACCCGACAGTCTCTACGATATTGTAGAGATGCAAGCCAATTATTGGGCAAACGATTTTCCGCATATAAAAGAGATGCAGAGCGAAATCATCGAGATGCTAAAAGTCGAAGAAGAAAAATTCAAAGACACCCTCCAACGCGGAGAGGGCCTAGTTAAACGCATAGCCACGGAACTCAAAGCCAAAGGCGAGAACAAACTCTCAGAGAACAAACTCGCCGAACTCTACGGCTCACAAGGACTACCCCCCGAGATAGTCAAACAAGCCGCAGAGAGAGAAAACCTTGAAGTCACCGTCCCAGAGAACTTTTATGCACTAATCGCCAATCGCCATATGCAAGCATCAACCAAACCCCAAGAAGAAACAGACACAAAAAACCAAGCAGACCTCGAAAAAGCAACCGAACAACTCCCCGCTACTGAACAACTCTACTATGTGGACGCCTACAAAAAAGAATTTGAGGCACAAGTTCAAAAAATCATCAACAACAACACCTATGTGGTGCTTAACCAAACCTGCTTCTATCCCGAAGGCGGCGGACAACCCCAAGATCTAGGCACCCTAAGCGCTGAGGGCACAACCTATGAGGTGGTAGATGTGCAAAAAATTGGCAAAGTCATTGTGCACAAACTCAAAACCCCAGCCGCCTTCAAAGAAGGCACCACAATCCAAGGCAAACTGGATTGGGAACGCCGCTATCAACTCATGAAAAGCCACACCATAACTCATCTCATAAACGGAGCCGCCCGCCGAGTCTTAGGCGAGCATGTCTGGCAATCCGGCACACAAAAAGGCCTTGAAACCTCCCGATTAGACATCAGTCACTACCGCAGACTCAGCCAAGAAGAAACACAAAAAATCGAAACACTAGCTAATCAAGCCATTAGTGCAAACATGAAAGTGGAAACCAACTGGTATCCCCGAAACCAAGCAGAAGCCCTCTATGGTTTTAGGCTCTACCAAGGCGGTGCAGTTCCAGGTAAAGATATCCGGGTGGTAAAAACCGGTGATTGGGATGTGGAAGCATGTGCAGGCACACATCTAAACAACACAGGCGAGGTAGGCTTTGTTAAAATTGTCTACACCGAGCGTGTGCAAGACGGCGTAGAACGCTTAGGATATGCTGTGGGTCTTAGGGCGCTTGCGGCTATGCAACAACAAGAAACTCTGCTTAGCAAAATCTCTGAAGCACTCAATGCACCAATAGAAAAGTTGGATAAAACCGCTGAGAAAGTGGTTAAAGAACTAAAAGAAGCCCAACTTGAAAAACGTCGACTAATCAAAGAACTCGCCGAAAAAGAAAGCACCACAACTACCCAAACACAGAGTAACGAAACTGCCACAGAAGTAGCGGGAATAACTATTGTTAAGCGGGATTTTGAGGTTGTTATTGATGTCAATCGGATGCTCACCACTGCAACAGAGGTCATCAAACGCAACGATGCAGCCGTTACAGTTTACTATGGCTCAGATGGCAAAACTTGCCGGCTTCTAATTATGGCAGGCGAAACCGCAATCAAGAAGGGGATTAATGCAGGTAACATTGTCAAAGAAGCCGCACCCATCTTTGGCGGCGGAGGCGGCGGACGACCCAACTTTGCACAGGGCGGCGGGACTCAATGTGGTAAAATAAAAGAAGCTGTAGCAACCGCGGAAGAAGTCATCAAAAAACAACTCAAACCCTAACCACCCTCAACAACCCTCTATCACACCATAAAGCTAACCCCTGAAGCAAAAGCAGGGGCTTGGTCGATTTTTTTATTAGTCACCCATACATATCAAAAGCAGGTGAATAGTAGACGTGGATGGATTCAAAACTGCTGTAATTGCAACCCTGCTTGTTTCCATAGCGGCAATCGGGTTTATGGCCTACACTATAGGCGATGTTTTAGAGAACGCCAAAATTCCCGACCAACAATACGGCACTGTAAATACTAAGAGCCCAGTTACTGATAACCATCCAGCTAACTATACAATTACCCTGCAAGATGGTAAACAACTCTACATAACCTCCAACACAACAACATATGACAACATAGAGATAGGTAAGTCATACCTGTTTAACTGCCGCATAGACGTAAAAAATCATATGGTTATTATCGATAGCGCATCACAAACCAATAGAACAGACACATAACAACACAGCACCATGCGGTGTAGATAGTAAATAATCGGTTTGCAGGGTTATACATATCTCAAGTACTCTGATTGGCTGGTTAAGCATAGCCGTTTCTACAACAGTCTATCAAGCATGATAATCGCAAAAAAAGATCACCACCCCAACAGCGCACCTAGGGGGTTTTGGTGTGAAGATAGAGTTCACTTTGTCTTAACAAATCCAGTATGGACTGGGTTTGGTTGGTAGAGAGACTACAAATTGTGGGATCTCCAAGGAAGGGGAGTTTTTCACGGGCGTTGTGGAGGATGTGGAGGTCTTCCCAAGTTACAGATAGATCCTCAGAGGGGATATGAGAGGTAACATCCATAGCCCAAGCGCCTGCATCAAGCTCTTTTGCACCCTCAGACAATGCAGTGAAGGGGCCTACCAATTGGTTATCAGAAGAGTTATAGAGAAAAATCACAGAACCTTCCTTGATGGGATTGGAAGGTGTGGCCTGCTTATCAATGCATACTGCAAAGCGTTTAGTGCTCAAACATTGTTGTTGACTGGATTTATTACAAAAAAATACATAACCATCATACATGCTCAAAACCTCACTTTAACTGGAGCTAAAAGAGCCTTATTTCTCTTTTGTGCCCTATGTATGATAAACCCTAATTTCCGAATAATTACCGCCCGTTTGGTATGGTTCAAATAGTGTTAACACGTATACACATCAATGTATACACGTGGACAGCGGACTACAACGGATAACTTCAGATCAACCGCCTGTAACACATCTTCAGCGTTAGATAGAACGTTAAAAACAGAACAAAATTACAATCCAATTTATAAAACCACGCTATACTAAACTCTGTCAAGTGGCAAAGGTAAAGGCGTAACATCTAGAATTTATATGCCTATTACCCCTATATACTCTAAATATTAACGAGATGGTAATATTGCTTTGACCGCATTATAAATAAGTGTTGATTGTATATGTTAACACGTGCTTAGTTATGAATAAAAAGTACAGTGTTAACTTGACCAAAGATGAGCGTTGGATAATTTTTGAGACAATT